>JAAUPT010000320.1 GCA_012032965.1 Nitrospira sp. | reverse complement strand
CCAGAAACAGTGATACCCCACGATCGCGCACGCGCTCCCTGCCGATGACTGTCCCTGCTGCTGCATTGCGACGAGAAAGTGTGCAAACTGATTACCCTGTAACTCTGACTCGAGCATTTTGCGCGTCCAGGGGGACGAGAAGCAAGCCTCTTCCAACAAGTGGATATCGGACAACATCTCCGGCGTGGCCGGAAGTATCTGAAACTCTGAAAGTGCCTTCTCGTTGCTCATCGGTTCTGGGGGTTCTAGCTCCGCCGTCCGCGAGCCAGTCGCGCGGCAACTTTTTTCTCTACCCTTTTCTGACGTCGCGCGACCGGTGAGATGCCTCCCGACCGTTCGTACTGGATTTCCGCTTCCGCACGTTGCACATACAACGGAGCGACGGCGCTCCCGGCAATCTCGCCTCGCCGTAATCGCTCTATTCCAATGCGCGCTACTTGAATCGCCGAAGGTCTGAAGGCATGACCTGGCCCGACCGTAACCGTAATGGAATCCGGCAATGCCGCTCGAATCTCAGTCTCCATCGATGACCATCCAAGCCCGAACATTACGGTGTGCTCAGTCAGGCTCTGCACGAGCGCTCTGGGGGTACCAACCTGTTCACTCAACATTTGCTCCCATCGTGCCTCCCCCATCCACCTGAACAGGGCCCAATACACCTCATCTCGACGACTCTCTAATACGGGACAGAGAGGACGAGACTCCCCTTGAACACTCCTTACCATCGCTTCCAACGTAGGAACCAGGGCGAGAGGAAGCCCGCTGGCGGCCCGCAGACCCAGGCAGGTCGCGAGACCGATGCGGATACCCGTGAACGAGCCAGGCCCGGCTGAACAGCAGAGGCCATCAAGTTCACTGAGTCGCACCTTAGATTTGGTAAGCAGTTGATCAATTGCCGGCAACAACAGAGACCCATGGGTGCCGCCCGCCTCTTGATCATGTGTGGCCAACACATGATCATCGTCGACGAGTGCCACACTCTGCCATGCGGTGGCCGTTTCAACTGCGAGGATTTTCATCGTGAATTATGACGCCTGCCCAAGGTCCTCTATTTTGATCGTCTGGTTAGGCTGCAGCTCATGGAACGTCACGTGAATCGTGCCCTGCCCACGGCCGTCTTCTAGAGAAATCTTGAACGGACGCAACATCCGACGGTTTTGATCGACGGCCATCTGTGCTGGAACAATGCCGCCATCATCCAGCGATCGAAAATCGTCGTACTGGATCATCGCTTCCACCTCTCCGTTCGACCCCAATCGATCTTCTTGCACCACCAATAGTCGCCGGTCAAACCAGAGGCGGCGGATGAGGCGACGCGATGGACCAGCCCCACCGCGGACGGACGTATACACCTCAAGGCGATATCGATCCCGCTCTTCCACGACTTGTACTGTCTCTTCCCTACTAATCGAACTCGTCCCAAGAACCCCACCGACCGCCCAGGCGCTCAACTGCGAGAATCGAGCGAGCTTCCCTAACTCCTTCATGTCCGATTGGCGACCGGTATAGACTTTCCCTTCCAGCGGCAAGCGAAGCTTATACCAATCATTGGCTTGCACGAATTCAAACAACTCGCTTCCGAAAGGTGTAAAACCTCGAAGCCGTAATGCATTGGGTCGACGGTAATGGACAGTCCCTTCCACCCGTGTTGCGATGGGCATAAGCCCGCCTCTCACTTTGGCGGTGAACAATCCTTTCATTGAATGAATCGCGGCATCTCGCTGCCGTAACAGCGTCGTTAATTCCTCAGCCGTCACCCGTTTCAGCGGCGGTTCTTCCTTTGGAACCACACGCGAACAGCCGGCAAATACTATCCCCACCAACACGAGGATGAGAAATGAGCCACGCACGTATCTCATGATTGTAGATATGGCATGCGTCAATCAACTTGGATGGCTAGGCCAACACAACGTCGAGCGCCTCTCTGACTTCTTGAATGCCGATGAGTTCCATCCCATCGATAGGATCCAGTTTTGCCAGATTTCGTTCAGGCACAATGCAGCGCTTAAATCCCATCTTGGCCGCCTCACGAATCCGTAACTCAGCCTGGCTGACGGCGCGCACTTCTCCGCCTAACCCGACCTCTCCTAATACGAGCATTCCCGGTTCAACAGGCACCTCCCGCAAACTTGAGGTGACGGCCGCGACAATACCGAGATCAATCGCCGGTTCATCGATGTGCATCCCTCCGACTATGTTCACATAGACATCCTGTCCAGAAAGATGGAACCCCAACCGCTTTTCCATGACCGCAAGCAACAGCGATACTCGATTCAGTTCCACTCCGTTCGCCATCCGTTTGGGCATGGCATAGCTGGTTGAGGAGACCAACGCTTGGAGTTCGACGAGAATCGGCCTCGTGCCTTCGAGACTCGAGACGACCACCGATCCGGTGCTCCGCTGTGGACGTTCGGCCAAGAACAACTCAGAGGGGTTGCTCACCTCTTCGAGACCCCCATCTTTCATTTCGAACACCCCAATCTCGTTCGTCGATCCAAACCGATTCTTGACCGCGCGAAGAATCCGATAGCTGTGTCCCTTGTCTCCTTCAAAGTACAAGACCGTGTCGACGATATGCTCTAGGAGCCGGGGCCCTGCAATGGCCCCCTCTTTCGTCACATGTCCAATGATGAAAACTGGAACTCCCGCCCGCTTGGCGAACCACATCAGTTGCCCAGCCACCTCCTGTACTTGACTGATACTGCCTGGAGCGGAGGTGATCTGCTCCGTGTACACCGTTTGAATCGAATCGACCACCACTGCGGCTGGCAGTATTTCTTGCACTGCTTTCAGAATCTGTTCCAGAGACGTTTCCGCCAGAATCAGCAAATGTGGATGTTCGATACCCAGTCGCTGCCCACGCATCTTGATCTGCCGGGGTGACTCTTCGCCTGACACGTACAAAACCGGCTCATCCTTTGAGGCCAACCTTGGCAAAGCTTGCAGGAGAAGTGTCGTCTTGCCGATCCCAGGATCACCGCCGATCAAAATCACCGATCCGGGAATCACGCCGCCACCCAACACGCGGTCAAATTCCCCGATATGGGTCAGTCGACGATCCTCTCCCACGACCTCGATCTCAGCAATGGGCGTCGCCTTGGCCAGAGCCGTTTTCATCGCCGCAGGACGACCCTTACCAGTCGCGGCTTGCCGTTCCTCCTTCATCGTGTTCCAACCACCACAGTCGGGACAGCGGCCGAGCCACCGCGGGGATTGGTGCCCACAGGCTTGGCAGGAAAAAACGACTTTGGCTTTCAACGAATTGGCCTCACAAAGAAAGGGAAATCACTAAGCCATCTTAATGGATGTCCAGAGGGAATAAAAGGACCACGCGTGAATGATGGAACCGTAGTGTCTCCGATGCGGCCTTAAGAATTCTTCAGCACAACCCGATAGCGTTCGAAGAGGAGTCGACTGAGCCCCCTGGTTCTTATGAAAAAACAGATCAGAATCGACGAATTGCAGCTGGGCATGTTGGTCGAACAACTCGATCGGTCATGGCTGAACACGCCTTTTTTTCGACACAAAATGACGATCACCTCGCCC
>JAAUPT010000319.1 GCA_012032965.1 Nitrospira sp. | reverse complement strand
TTGATATTTTCACGACCAATCCCGCTGACCACGCCAAGCGTCACAGTCTGGTCTAGCCCAAAGGGATTTCCAACGGCCAGTACCCATTGGCCTACCTTGACGGACGTCGAGTCGCCAAACCGTGCGCTGGTCAGCGGCCGGCCTGCCGATACTTTGAGCAGAGCCAAGTCCGTGTCCGGATCTTTCCCAATCACGTGAGCAATGAGCTTTGTCTTGTCTGAGAAGCGTACCTCGATCTCGGTGGCATCGCCGACGACATGATTGTTCGTCACGATATGACCTTCGCTGTCTACGATCAGTCCGGAGCCGGAACCTGACGCATTCGGCATGCGCTCGCCGGGGCCTTCCCGAGTTCTACCGCCACTAGTGACTGGAAATAGATTGACGACCGAGGGCTTGGTTTCCTCTGCCAGCTCGGTAATGACAGTTTGAATCTCTTCGAGCATACGAATTCCTGGTAAATCAGCAGAAAACGCCTCAGCATGCTTAATCTCTACGCTAAGAAAAAAAAGAATCGAGAGAGTAGAGAGTAGTAATCGCGGGATAGAAGACGAAGAGGATAGGATCATGACCATAGAAAGCTATTGTATCCGATCGTCACGAGTGTGCCTACTGCGTCTACTTGCTATGCAGATCGTGTCAAAGAAGGTGTACGGCTTCGTTGGCCGGTGAACCATGCCGTGAGTTTGTCCAGCTCTGCTTGCGCGCCGATCAGGATAACGATATCGCCGGGTCGTAGGAGAAGATCGTTGGTGGGGGCCAGCAGAAAAGGCCCTCGTAGCACCGTGGCCACGTGTGCGGAGGGGGAGTAGGGAAGCGCACTCAATGGTTCATGTGCTGCAGCAGCACCTCGAGTGACAATAAGCCGTTCGATGCCTCCTGAACGAAGCGTCAGATCTCGCTGCAAGGCGAGCAAATCTTGATGTATTACTTCAAGCTTGAGGTCGCGGATTTGTGTATCGACACCAACAAGCGACGTTCTTAACTGCTGAACATTGGCAATAGCCTCGGTCAGTGTCTCTTCGATCATGCCGACGCCGGAATCAAGTAACGGCCTGTCGAGGAGTCGCTCGGAAACCTGGGCGACGATTTGCTGTCCAAGTGCGCCTGTGACCTCATCAATTCTTTTGAGTAATGCCGAAGCTTGCCAGTGTAGTCGAACAATCTGAACTTTCCGATTTACAAGCTCGGATATGGCGAGCACGGTTTCGTAACAGGCATGTCCAGTGATCGAGAGTTCTTTATGAATGCGGCCAAACAGTTCGAGTGACATGGTCTGATAAGATAGATTATGTAAACTATCAAGAGTGCCTGATTAGGCGTTCCGCTGGAATGAGCCCAGCCTCCCCTTGTTCATAACGGATTGTCATTCTACCGTCAATCGCACGAGTAATGTAGTCATTTGCAATCGGCTTTGTCTCCCTCGTATCATCATGGCCATGAACTGCACGAAATGTAAGATCAAAGCCGTGATCAAGTTGCCTCGTCACAATGCCGCATTCTGCAAATGTTGCTTCAATGGCTTTGTGATCGACCAGGTTCAGAAAGCAATTCGGTCTCAGGAGATGTTCACGAAAGAAGACCGTCTCCTTGTCGCCGTGTCTGGTGGTAAGGATAGTTTGGCCTTGTGGGATATTCTACTGAAGTTGGGCTATAGGACCGATGCATTATATGTGAATCTTGGGATTGGGAACTATTCTGAGTCCTCCCACAAGAAGGTCGCGCATTTTGCTGAAACTGTGGCTGCCGCCCATGGTTCGGTGGTGCACATTCATACCGTGGAGCGTGAGGAAGGGGCTGGAATTCGCGAACTCGCGATGATCGTCCACCGTCCAACGTGTTCGACCTGTGGGACGATTAAACGGTATCAATTCAACCATATCGCGATCCAACAGGGATCGACGTCATGGCAACCGGACATAACTTGGATGACGAAGCCGCCAGACTTCTCGGTAACGTCCTGCACTGGCAAGATGAATATCTCGAGAAACAAGGCCCCAGTCTCCCCGCTTCTCTGGATGGATTCGCAAAAAAAGTAAAACCTTTGTATCGCTTAACCGAGCGAGAATTGGCGGCCTATTGTGTGTTGAATCGGATCGAGTATGTTGTCGAGGAATGCCCTATGGCACAGGGAGCCCGTACCCTTCTCTATAAAGAGGTATTGAATCGATTGGAGACCGAATCGCCTGGTACCAAACACATGTTTTACTGGGGTTTTCTCGAAAAACACCGAAAGACTGCGACATCCGTCAGCATGCTGGACAAAGACCGCGCCACCTTACACCCCTGTTCTCTTTGCGGCCAGCCAACGACGGCTGAGACCTGCTCCTATTGTAAGCTCATGGCCCGTGCTAAGGTCTCCACCTCTCTTTGACCCACTCGGCTCTTGCAAACCGTTTCTACACTCCGTAAGCTCACGTGTATTATCCAGAGTTCAGTGCCTTGCTAGGTCGAATATCGTATGGCAACTGCCCCACGCGATTACTACCAAACCCTTGGCGTGCCCCGCACTGCCTCCGCCGACGATATTAAAAAGGCATTTCGTCGCTTAGCTCGCCAATACCATCCCGACCTTCACGCTGGGGCCAAGAAGGCTGAGATGGAAAGAAGTTTAAAGAACTCAAACGAGGCACAAGAAGTACTATCCGATCCCGACAAGCGAAAAAAATACGATCAGTACGGAACGGATTGGGAACAAGCACAGGCCTTCAATAAGGCTCGTGAACAGGCCAGGAGCGGAGGGTTTGGCGGGCCGTGGAGTTTCGAACAAGGATCTAGCGGTCAGGGCGCTGGTGGGAACGAGCACTTTCCGATTTTTTGAGAGTCTCTTCGGCAACCGTGGGCGTAGCGCGAACAGAGGCAGCGACTCTGGAACGCCGGGTGAGGATCTCGAGACCGATGTTCAGCTCGCACTGCGCGAAGTTCTAACAGGCGTTACCAGGCGTGTAAACCTCCGTGAACCACAAACCTGCGCAACCTGTCTAGGTAATGGCAGCATACGAGGCCGATCGTGCATGACCTGTCATGGAAGCGGGATGACGACCGAATCCAAAACCATTGAAGTGCGAATCCCGGCGGGAGTTCAAGATGGAACTCGTGTGAGAATTGCTGGAAAGGGTCAGCCTGGAGCCTATGGTGGTAGGCGTGGTGACTTGTACCTCCACGTAGCCATCGCGCCTGATCCGATTTTTCGACAGCAGGGTTCAGATTTGCATGCCACCCTCCCCGTCTATCCTTGGGAGGCCGCACTGGGGGCAGAAGTGACCGCTCCAACTTTAGTGGAACCGGTAAAGGTCAAAGTGCCGGCAGGCAGCAAAGCCGACGGCAAACTCCGGCTGAAAGGGAAAGGACTACCGTCTGCAACTGGTGGACACGGAGATCTTTTCCTGACCCTGCAGATTGTGATGCCAACGATGATGACAGAAGAAGAACGAAGCCTATACGAACGGCTGAGCAAGCAACGGCATCCAGATCCGCGAGTGGAACTCTTCCATACCTCTAGAAGGCACTGATTAAGCATGTGAGTCGAAGGTGCGCGCTTGCGTTGC
>JAAUPT010000318.1 GCA_012032965.1 Nitrospira sp. | reverse complement strand
GCGCGCTTCTCGTCGGCGAGAAAGAAATGGACCCCTACCCTGTTGAAGAATCCCCGACATAACCACCCCGGCCTTAAGATTTCCCATACGGTTTGGGTGGGATTCTCCATGGACCATTCTTGTTTCTATGTTCGTTCCCATGGGCACCTCCACAAGTGAAACTAACAATCGAGTACTCGAGCAAGCACCATGCCTGTGGATCGCCCCAGACATACACACGGATTCACCAGGAATCTGCTTCCTCTGCTCGAAATGACTACCCGGTCAGATTCGACAAGCGAAGGGA
This sequence comes from Nitrospira sp., assembly GCA_012032965.1. Lineage (GTDB taxonomy): Bacteria > Nitrospirota > Nitrospiria > Nitrospirales > Nitrospiraceae > Nitrospira_D. The sequence continues at coordinate 3,267 of JAAUPT010000318.1, read as the reverse complement.
CATTGATTCACTCTTCCGATGTACTCGATGTGCATGTCACTGATTTTAAATACAATTGTGATTTGAATGGAAAACATACAGGCTCGCAGGATCAACCTTCACGAAAACATATCTTTTTTTCATTGTTTCTGCGTGTACCCACCACCCCACCAATACATCTCAACGTTTTCCCACCCTGCGATATGAGCAATGGTTTCCATAGTTGGGTGAATTAGCTCAGCTTCTCCACGCGAAGCCCGAGCAGACGGATGAGTTTTCGACGTGGGTTCTCACGACGATCAAGAAACGGCAGAAGCAATTTTAACCCTTCACGTTGCAACACACCCGGATCACTTGCTGGTACGGTCAGCGTACGGGCTCGCGACTTGGTCTCGAAATCCGCAAACCGGATCGTCAGCACGACAGTCCGAAAAGCCTGGAAACCTTCATGAATCAGTCGATTAATGACATCTCGAGTAAGCCTATCGAGCTGAGTAAAGAGTGTCTGACTATCGAGCGTATCGGACTCAAAGGTTTCCTGTTCACCGATTGATTTTGGTTCTGAATATTCTTCAAGTGGAGAGTCATCTCGCCCGCGAGCCTTATCGTACAGCGCCACACCACGTTTCCCTAGTAGCTGTTCGAGCTGATACACGGGCAACGCCCTCAGATCGTTGACGACCTTGATCCCCCTCTCCCTCAACATAGCCTCCGTTTTAGGACCGATACCAGGAATGACCCGAATCGACAACGGAGCTAGAAAAGTCTCCACCTGCTCCTCGCGCACCACCGTGAGTCCGTTTGGCTTCTGCCACCCCGAGGCAATTTTGGCGACCAACTTATTTGGCCCGATGCCAACTGAAGCAGTTAACAGCACTTCCGATGTGATCGTTTCTTTCACGTGGTGACAGATTCGCTCCGCCTCTTCGTAGGATTGAGTCCAGCTTAGATCGCCATAGGCCTCATCGATGCTCGCTTGTTCGACGTTCGCGATAAAGCGCCGCACAATCTGCATCACTTTCTCAGACACCCGTACATACTTTGGCATATCAACCGACACAAAGGTCACTGGAGGCTTGCCCGCATGACGCGCCGCTTCGGACAAGCGCCACGCCGTGGAGATCGGTGTCGCTGAGTGAATCCCATAGGCACGTGCGAGATAGTTCGAGGTGGAGGCGACTCCACGCCCCTTGCCACCAAGAGGGTCTGCACCGACAACCAGCGGGACTCCCCGAAACGCTGGAGTGTCACGCTGCTCGATGGCTGCGAAGAACGCATCCATATCTAAGTGAGCAATAACTCTAGGCATATGGTCCTGCCAGTGTACCGTACTGATACTCTCGAAGGAGAGTGGAGGCTGATCGGAAGAAATGGAACGACGCCTGGCTCTGAGTCCTTGATTGGCTGTAGATTTTCATGACAGAGTCGGCGTACAATTCCCCCATGATAATATGGGAATCAACCATTCAGGAAACCACTGTATTGAAAGGAGTTCATCTTGGGACTACGTTGGTTCAACTTCGTCGGATTTTTCATGTTGTTTGCCGCTCTCTTTCTTAATGAGGTCATCTACCTGAATGTATGGCATGATTCCAACTTTTTCTTGGTTTTTGTCGGTGCAATGTACTTCGCTATTGCAGTTGGGCTTTCGCTCTGGGGAGGCTTACGCCCCCAAGAAGCTTGATGTTCTATGTTGCATTTTTTAATGGCCTGGCATTGTACGTGACGCGCAGCTTTAAAACTGTGAAACTGCAGAGCTGAGAACAGCAAGCGAGAAGACACGGATCACCAAAGAAAGGAGACAGCCCATGGGTATGAGTTTTTGGAATTGGCTTGGAATAGTGATGCTGGTGTTAGGACTCTTTCTGAATGAGCTATACCTTGGGATCAACGCCTGGTACGAGATCAATCTAGTGGCAATTATTGCAGGTGTCGTATACCTGGTTGTTGCAATCTCATTGTCAGTTTGGCCAAGTGCCAGTAATCAGAGCGCGTAACGAAATACCTTCCTGATTTTGCACCTTGATAAAATCAACTACTTACACCAGTGGTGTGTCCTCTAGGCATTAACCGTCCGTGCTGTGAATCGCCAGGAACCCTCTCACGAATTTCGAATCTACGTCGGCCCTTGTCCAAAAGCTGTTCGGCGACGATTTCTGTCGCAGAGTCGAGAGAGACGCTTTATTGCGCTTGGATCACGCACATTCTGAGGCCTCACTAGTTCAACGGCGGGGGCTTCACGAGACTCACCAGGCTACTCTATTCTATTCCACGCATATGCCCCTCATACATCGGTCCCAACAAGAGGGTTGATCTCACAGGACCGATCCACTACGATCATTATAAATAATCAATATAAATAAGAAGTGAGGAGGTTCATCATGACGACCGATCAGATCGGTAAGGAAGTGGCAGACCTGTGCAGGCAAGGCAAGAATCAAGAAGCGATTGATCGCTTCTACAGCTCAAACATCGAAAGCGTTGAGGCCGTTGCGATGCCTGGCATGGATCAAATCCAAAGAGGTATTCAAGCAATCAAGGGAAAGAACCAGTGGTGGGTCGAGAACCATGAGATCCATGGCGGAACCGTCGAGGGGCCTTATCCCAACGGCGACAGATTCATCCTCCGCTTCAAATACGACGTCACGCCAAAGCAAACAGGGAAGCGCATGACGCTGGACGAGACGGGTCTCTACACGGTGCAAGAAGGAAAGATTGCCAAGGAGGAATTTTTCTACGCGATGTGTTGACCAGTGCCGACTAACCCCGAACCAGAGGAGGAAGTGATGGCAGACAAACAGTATAAGCAGCTCGGCTGTCTCGATGTTCAACCCGGCGGCGGCTGTGGATTCCAGGTGCGGGCGGAGACGGAAGCGGAGCTGATGCAACTCGTCTCCACTCACGCAAAACAGTGCCATAAGTTGGACTCAATCCCACCGGAGATGGTGTCCAAGGTACAAGCAGCGGTCAAGACCGTCACGGTCACCGTCTAGACTTCCCTGGCATGCGGATGGGGCCTCCTCCCGTACGGCGGGGGGAGGGTCCCTGCATCACCGAAGGGCAAAGTCTTAGATCTAAGGAGGGCATATGGGTTGGAAGACAGTACTCCCAATAGCAGCGATTCTCCTGCTGAGTACGAACGGCTGCAGCGTACTTGTTTTATCCCCACGCAAAGGAATTTACAGAGAAAGCAAGGGAGTCAACCGGTCGTCAGAGACGGTAATTAATTTAACCACTATGGCGGAAGCTTCAGCCAATGCCGCCAAGGGAGGCAAGGGGTCGATCAAT
>JAAUPT010000317.1 GCA_012032965.1 Nitrospira sp. | reverse complement strand
TTCACAGGCTGCCATTTCCTTGCAGGGGAGGACTACCGGAGCCGTCGCGGTTGCCGTTCCGGCGTCCAATTCTCTTCTTGTGAAGTCGTACGACTCACTCCGGGATGCTCGAAATGCATTTGAGAAAGAGTATATTAGCCGAAAACTTCGTGAGCATCACTGGAATATTTCACGGACGGCAGAAGACCTCAAAATCGAGCGAAGCCATCTCCACAGAAAAATTAAGTTGCTGGACGTGGAGATGCGACCTGAAAGCTAGGGGTCGAAAAATGAGAGGGTTATGTTGTACACGTCGAACACATGAGACTCTGAAATTTCATTCTGGGATGGGACTGGGCATACTCGTTGAGAGCGGCCTCAGAGATTTTCGAAGGGTGAGACTTCCTGCAAGTCGGACAGATAGGGATCAATTGTTGTAAGGCCTCCATCTCGCTCACGGTTTTGTCAAGTTCGTTGATCGTTTTGGTGATCTCTTCTTCCCAGCTCTTTCGTGCTTCGGATTCCTGTTTAAACCTGAATGCCGATTTGACTCGGGCGAGGAGTTCGACTGACTCGACGGGCTTCCGAATATAGTCTTCTGCACCGGCGTCGAATGCGGCCTGAAGGAAGTCTTTCTGGCTACGTGCAGTCACCACGATGATGGGAATTTGTGTTAACGCAGGAACTGCTTTGATACGTCGACAGGCCTCGACACCATCCAAGTCCGGCATCTTGATATCCATCAGAATCAGATCAAGGTTGAGGGCATTGTTGCCAGAGTGATCCAAGTCCAACTGTGTGAAGGCATCTTTGCGGAGGAGACTGTGACGAGATCACGATAACCTGCATTCTTCAAAATATGGTGAAGGAGTAGGCGCTCGTCCGGTGAGTCATCAACGATCAGAATACCCATCTAGATGGCCATTCGTAAGGGTTTCAGTCATGGAGACGGAACGGATTAGACTCTCCATTCAGTATAGGCAATATTTCTAGAGCATCAAGGAAAAAGCGGAAGCGCCAGGATTGGACAGCTCTTTCCGTGAGACTCCTATCGATGCGTTGACCTCCGTGGTACCCTCCGCTAAGATACCTCCCCACGACACGGAACTCAGGTTGAGCAAGCTACAATCGTGACCGTTTTGGGTATTATTCATGACAACGTATCGTGATGCTGGCGTGGACATTGATGCGGGTGATGAATTTGTCAATCGTATCAAACCGTTGGTGCGATCGACATTTCGCCCGGAAGTTCTGACCGATTTGGGAGGGTTTGGGGGGCTATTTGGACTCCAGACCGACAAGTACAAAGAACCAGTCCTTGTCTCAGGAACCGACGGCGTCGGGACCAAACTCAAGATCGCGTTCATAATGGATAAACATGATTCCGTTGGGATCGATTTGGTAGCCATGTGCGTCAATGACATCGCGGTGAGTGGAGCGGAACCACTCTTTTTCTTGGACTATTTTGCGACTGGGAAGCTGTCTGTATCCAAAGCACAGGAGGTCGTGGCTGGTATTGCCGAAGGCTGCCGCCAGGCTGGGTGCGCTCTGATCGGTGGCGAGACCGCCGAGATGCCATCCTTTTATCCAGATGGCGAATATGACCTAGCGGGGTTTGCGGTTGGAGTGGTCGACCGCTCCAAGATCATTGATGGTCGGAGCATTGCTCCTGGTGATGTGGTCCTAGGTTTGGCTTCCTCAGGACTTCATAGCAATGGCTACTCCTTGGCTCGGCGAGTGCTGTTTGACCAAGCCAAGCTGACAGCTACCAGCCGTCTCGCTGAGATTGAAAGATCGATCGGAGAGGTTCTCTTAACACCTACCAGAATTTATGCGAAGCAGATTCTAGCGCTCATTGAACAATTTCCGATCAAGGGGATCGCACACATTACCGGAGGGGGGGATTACAGAGAATCTCCCACGCGTGTTTCCCAAGAATGTACGAGCGAGGATCACTCGCAAAGCCTGGCCGGTGCCACCAATTTTCGACGTCATCGGCCGATTAGGACACGTGGATCGTGACGAGATGTTTCGGGTGTTCAATATGGGGATCGGGTTGATTGTGGTGGCTTCGCAGAACACAGTTGACGCAGTCATGGCACGAATTGATGCGTTGGGCGAGAGGGGATTTGTCATCGGAGAGATCATGGCAGCCAAGGGAGGGGAATCAGAGGTCGAGTATGTCGATTAACCGAACAACTCCCTTGCGAGTGGCGGTTCTGGCATCTGGTCGCGGCTCTAATTTACAAGCCATTATCGATGTAATCGATGGAGGGCAGATACAGGCACAGATCGTTGTTGTCATCAGTAACAAGCAGGATGCCGTCGCGCTTGAACGGGCTCGGAAGCACGGCATCAAGGATCTGTTCGTCGATCCCAAACCCTTTATCGGACGGCCAGACAGCCGTGAAGCCTATGACGGAGCCTTACTGGAGGTACTGCAACAGCAAAAGGTTGAACTGGTCTTGCTTGCTGGCTACATGAAAATCGTTACGGCTGTGCTGGTCAACGCCTATGCCAACCGCATGATGAACATCCATCCCTCACTGCTACCGTCCTTTCCTGGCTTAGAGGTGCAGAAGAAGGCCATCGATTGGGGCTGCAAGCTCGCGGGCTGCACCGTACATTTCGTGACGGAAGGTGTGGATGAAGGGCCGATTATTATCCAAGCAGCTGTCCCGATCCTCGACGATGACACCCCCGAAACCCTCGCCGCGAGAATCCTTGTTCAGGAACACAAGATCTATCCCCGCGCCGTGCAACTCTTTGCCGAAGGTCGATTGAAAGTCGAAGGTCGCCGGGTCCTCATCGATGCTGCCAAGCTGGACGGGGAGGCGATCATTAGTGCAGCATAGTTGTAGGGTTCGGTGCGCCTCTTCGCGGCCTCACATGAGATCTTCATCGGCGTCAGCATGCGCAACACTGTGAGGGTGGGTGTGAGGCATGAGGGGTACGGTGGTACTGAAACAGAAACGGGCAGAGCTACCTCTCCCTGCCCGTTTCAGATCCTCAAATGTTCGCCGTAGGTTTGCGATGTCCTATTTTACTTCATTCAGATGTGTGAGGGCAGATTCGGCATGCTGTGTGGCAACGTCGGCATGCCCTGCTTTTCCATGTTCAACCGCTTCGTTTAGATGATTAATCGCCTCGTTCAGGTGTGGATTCTTGCCTCCTCGCTCAGCATGGTTCCGCGACTTTTCCGCATGGGTCACGAGCGCTTCAGCATGGCCCTGTTTGCCATGCTCAACCGCTTCTTTCGCATGTGTGACGGCGTCTCTCACGTTGCCGGCTGGGGACGGCTGAGCGTTCACCATCGGCACCGCAACGAACGCTCCAAGCGCAATGACGATCAGGGCACCACTGTAAAATTTGCTGGTCATCTATACCTCCCTTTATTAGGTTAGAATTCACGTGTAAATAAGACGTAGACGACGCAATTTATCTTCAGAAGACCATCTCCTTATATTCATTATTGTCTTTGTCAACGGGACACGTCCTTTACGCTATAGGGTAAGCCCCTATCGCTGGTTCATCTTGCTTGCTGTGGTTGACAGTACGTGAGAAAAATTTGGTGGAG
>JAAUPT010000316.1 GCA_012032965.1 Nitrospira sp. | reverse complement strand
GCTTAATCTCGGTCATCGTCCCGCGACCGACCGGTGCTAATGCCTTCACATCCATGACCTCGTCGCAGTAACGGACACAGCGGAGACACTGGACGCAGCGATTCATCTGGGTTTCGATGAGCGGGCTGAAATATTCCTTTTGGAAGATGCGTTTGGTTTCAACGAATCGGCTGGTGGCCGTGTATTGATGCGAGAAATCTTGAAGATCGCATTTTCCCCCTTGATCGCAGACCGGACAATCGAGTGGGTGATTGGCGAGGATGAACTCGAGCACCGAGCGATGGGCATCATTGACCACGGTCGTCGCGGTGCGTACGCTCATTCCTTCGTCGACCGGTGTGCTACAGGCGGTCTGAAGTTTGGGCATCTTTTCGATTTCGACCAGGCACATGCGGCAATTGGCATCCGGTTTGAGCTTCGGATGATAGCAGAAATGCGGAATCATGACGCCGATGCGCCGCGCCGCTTCGATCACCAACGTCCCTTTCGGGACCTTGAGCGTCATCCCATCGATCGTGAGGCGAACTGTCGGTGTCGTAGACTCAGGCATAGTGACACACAATCATCCGATAGCTTGTGGATACCTTCAAGGCCGCCCTGCTGGTTCAAGTCTGATTAGATTGGCGGCCTCTGCTTCGTTGACTAAGTCGACATACTCCTGCCGCCAATACTTCAGGGTGCTTTGGATCGGAGCAACCTCCGCATCTCCAAAAGCACAGACCGTGCGGCCTGCGATGTTTTTGCATAGATCCAGTAAGGTTTCAAGATCCTCCATCCGACCACGCTTGGCCAAAATCCGGCGCATAGTTTGTACGAGCCAGGCACTGCCTTCTCGACATGGGCTGCATTTCCCACAGGACTCATGGTAGAAAAATTCCATCAGCCTGTGTGCCGCCCAGACCATGCTGGTCCCTTCTTCCATCACCGTGACGCCACCGGATCCCAGCATCGAACCCGCCGCCGCGACGGATTCGAAATCCAGCTTCACGTCGAGATGGGCCGGCGTCAGAAACGGCGCTGAAGCTCCTCCGGGGATGAACGCTTTGATCGGTTTATCTGAACGCATGCCACCCGCATGTTCGTAGACTAATTCTCGTACGGTCACACCCATCGGCACTTCATAATTGCCCGGGCGCTTCACATGTCCGCTGACGCAGAAGACTCTAGTGCCCGCTGCTTTTGGGGGGCGAAGCCGATCGCGGCAAACCATTCAGGGCCTCGGCTCATGATGTGTGGCAGGTTGGCCAGCGTTTCGACATTGTTGACCACGGTCGGTTTATTGTAGAGGCCGTGCGTCGCTGGAAACGGGGGCTTGATACGAGGAAGACCACGCTTCCCTTCGAGTGATTCCAACAGCGCTGTTTCCTCACCGCAAATGTACGCGCCTGCCCCTCGATGGACCCAGACGTCCGCATGAATACCCGTGCCAAGAATCATTCTTCCCGATGTACCCGGCGGCTCTTGCTTCGGCGATGGCATGCTCCAAAATCTTGGAACCCAAGACCATTTCGCCGCGGATGTAGATGTAGGCGGTTTCCGACCCGATCGCGTAGCAGGACAACACGATTCCTTCCAGGACTTGATGAGGGTCGCGTTCCATCAACTGTCGGTCCTTGAACGTGCCGGGCTCGCTCTCGTCCGCGTTGCAACACAGGTAACGGGGACCTTGATAATCTTTCGGTAGGAACCCCCACTTTACGCCGGTCGGGAAACCGGCGCCGCCGCGACCGCGCAAGCCGGATTTTCGAACCATGGCCGTGACATCTGCCGGAGCAATCTTGCCAAGCGTCTTGCGCAAGGCTTGATAGCCTCCCGTCTTTTCATAGTCCACAAGAGACCCGGTATAGCCGGGCTCTGACATATTCTTGAGTAAGATCAGTTCGTGCCTAGGCATATGTTCCCATGCTGACAAGTACCGGATTCAGCCTGTCACTCTATCAGTAGACCTCAGCGGTTCGGGCCACATGAAGGGCCCGCTTTTTAGGGGGCTGGTCCCCATTGAGCGCAGATCGGATACAATGCGATCCAGTTTGTCCTCAGTCAGTTGTTCATAGTAGTCATCATTGACCATCATCATCGGACCGGTCCCGCAAGCAGCCAAACATTCCACCACGCTAAGGCTAAACAGTCCGTCTGTCGTGGTCTCGCCCGGCGCAATCCCCAGCTTCGAGTTGATCCACCCGAGCAGCGTGTCTGAACCCACGAGCGCGCACATGAGGGATTTGCAGACTTGCAAGTGGAACTTACCCATCGGCTTGAGATTAAACATCGTGTAGAAGGTGATCGTCTCGTAGACCTGCGGAGGTGTCAGTCTGAGAAGCTGCGCTATCTCCTGCATCGCCGACTCGGTCACATAGCCTTGATCGCGCTGTGCCACATAGAGAAGTGGAATTAGGGCAGACCGCTTGACCGGATAGCGCGATAAGATGTCGGCGATTTCGTCTTTATATTTCTCCGAGAACGTCATGCTTCCTCGTTCTGGCGCTGACAAGCGTACAAGGATCAAGCTGCCACGCTCCAGATGTCAATCTGTCAGCGTTCTTTCCTGTCAGCCGTTCATAGATCACCGGTCACACTCTCCCATGACGACGTCGTAGGTGCCAAAAATCGTGATGATGTCGGAAATCAAGTAGCCCCGCGCCATGTGGTCGAACGCGCCCATGTGGATGAAAGAAGGAGACCGAATCTTCAGTCGATAGGGACGCGGACTCCCGTCGCTGATGATGAAAAATCCCAGTTCACCCTTCGGTGCCTCGGTCGCGCAGTAGGTTTCACCCTTCGGCGGCTTGAAGCCTTGTGTGAAGATGATGAAATGGTGAATCAGGCTCTCCATGTCACGCATCACTTGCTGCTTGGGTGGCGGAATGTATTGCGGCACATCGGCGATGATCTGTCCGGGCGGCAGCTGATCCAGACACTGCTTGATAATGCGTGCACTTTGCCGCATCTCTTCGACGCGGATCCAATAACGATCATAGGTGTCGCCGTTTTTCCCGACCGGCACTTCCCAATCCACCTTGTGGTAGACCCCGTAGGTTCGAGTTTACGAACATCGTATGCAACGCCGGATCCGCGCAACGCTGGACCGGTCATGCCGAAATTGATCGCGTCTTCCCCCGAGATCACCGCGACGTGTTTTGTCCGTCCCAGCCATATACGGTTGCTGGCCAGCAGTGAATCGTACTCATTCACCTTCTCGGGAAAGGTGTCCAAGAACGTTTTGAGATGATCCACTAGTTCCGGAGTAAAATCGCTGTCCACGCCGCCGATCCGGTAGTAATTCAAGGTCAGTCTGGCTCCACACAACCGTTCGAACATATCGAGCAAGGTCTCTCGCTCGCGAAATGTCCAAAAGAAGACGGTCATAGCCCCGATATCCAACGCCTGGGCGCCTAGCCAGAACAGATGGCCGAGGATACGCTGCATCTCCGCGACAATGGTGCGGATATACTCGGCTCGTTCAGGCACGGTGATCCCAAGGAGCTTTTCAACGGCCCGCACATAGGCGTAATTATTCGCCATGGCACAGACATAATCGAGTCGGTCGGTATGGGGAT
>JAAUPT010000315.1 GCA_012032965.1 Nitrospira sp. | reverse complement strand
GCGGCAAGAAATGCGACGAGCAGAGCATAGCCCGCCATCCACCAGGATGAATCTTGGGATTGGTGAGAGCCATTAGCCCGAGGCCAACCGCGACACAGAACTGCGTCAGGACCATCCATCCTCGACGCCGCCCAACCACGGTGGCACTACGCGATCCATGACAGGCGCCCAGAGAAACTTGAGGGTGTAGGGAAGCCCCACCAGCGTGAAAATGCCGATGGTCTTAAGATCGACCCCTTCAACGGTCAGCCAAGCTTGCAAGGTCCCGGAGGTGAGCGCAAGTGGTAGGCCGGAGGCGAACCCCAACGGCAGCATCACGATGAGGCGCCGATTCAATAACGCAGCAAAACTGAACGACCCTTGCGTCACAAGAATTCACTCGTGCGAGAGTGGGTGGAGTCGGACTGGTTTGTGTGTAGCAAACAATCCCTCGGTTGGAACGCAGGATACCATCGCCTCCCGTCACGTCTCAGTAGAATCAAAAAACGCGCGGGAGCAGCCTCAGGGGTTTGGCACTGTGGTTAACAGGGTTGGCCGTTGAAGAGACAGGGTTTGTACCTCGAAACATCGAAGTCTGTATTTTCCTGATAGACCTTCTCGTTGCCGTTGACCCCGTCCTGCTCCGGATCGTTCCACATGGTGTGATTCCACCAATAGAAGAGCGGTTGATCCTCAGTTTGGTAGATGGGATTGCCATAGCTGCTGCGGGAGTAGTCCTGAACCAGTCTGGCCGTGACATAGTCGATCTGACCATTTCCGCGAAGGGAATAGAGCATGATGAAGAGACGGGCCTCGTGATCATACAGTTCATCGATCCGTGTATTGAGATCGGGTTCAGCGGGGAGGGAATCCGTGCTCCATCCTGGCAAAGGATGGCTCCACAGCAAACAGGCGAGCGCGACACTGAGACCATGCAGACGGAAGATCTTCACCCTTACCCTGACGACTTGAATTGGTCGCTTTCACACATGGTTCCGGTCATTCCACACCAGCATGGACATCAATAGGCTCCCTTGCCGGACCACGCATGTACTCCCTATAATGCTACCCCTATGGTAACGACCCGTGCATCTCTACATACGCTTGGCTGCCGACTGAATCAAGCCGAAACCTCGATCCTCGGAGAGGGACTCAGACGAAAGGGGTTCGAGCTGGTCGAGTTCGGCCAACCGACCGACCTGCTTGTCCTCAACACCTGTGCCGTGACGGAAGATGCGGAACGGACCTCGCGATACCTCATTCGTAAGACACTCAAACATTCCCCCCATGCCTTCATCGCCGTCACAGGTTGCTATGCTCAAACGGGAATGGAGGCCCTCCAACAACAAGCCGGAATCGATCTCATCGTGGGTCACCAATTCAAACTCGATCTACCAGCCTACCTTCCTGCCGCCCACGAGTTACGGAAACGACCTGCCGTGGAGGTGCGCCATACCAAGACAATGGCGCGTGGCGATTTCGACCTCCCACACTTTGCCGAACCGGATTCCACCCGTGCACTGCTGAAAATACAGGACGGCTGCAGCGCAATGTGTAGTTTCTGTATTATCCCGTTCGCCAGGGGACATGAGCGTAGCAGAACGCTCGAAGACCTTATGCGTGAAGTTGAGAGCCTAACGGCCGGGGGCTATAGAGAAATTGTGCTCACCGGCGTAAATATCGGTCAGTATGCTCATCAAAACCTGGATTTTTGCGCTCTGCTTCAGCGACTCGATCGAGTCGCCGATCTCGACCGTATCCGCATCTCTTCTATCGAACCCACGACCGTCAGTGACGAATTGCTTGATCTTCTCGCATCATCGAAAAAGTTCTGCCCCTATCTCCATATCCCGCTGCAAAGTGGAGACAACCAGGTTCTGCAAGCTATGAATCGGCGCCATACCGTGGAGGCCTATCGCAAGCTGATCGAACGAGCATCTACAAAGATTCCGGACCTCGGGCTTGGAACCGATCTTATGGTCGGGTTCCCCGGTGAGACCGACGCAGCGTTCCAGAATTCGGTGGCGGTCGCAACCGACCTCCCCTTTTCGTATCTGCATGTGTTTCCCTACTCTCCGAGACCGGGTACAGCCGCAGCGCGCATAAAGCAGCGGGTACCTCCGGTAACAATGAAGAAGCGCACCGACACTCTCTTGAACCTTGATCGCACCAAACGACTTGCCTTCCATAACAGACAGATCGGGAAGACCGTCTCGGTCCTCTTTGAATCTGGCACGCGAGACTCGCATCGCATCGGCACCACCCCAAACTTCACAAGAGTGGCGGTGACGGGCTCCGGGGATCTTCAGAATCAGATCATGCCGGTGACGATCACTGCTGCAACCGATCGCTGCGCGTTCGGCCATATCGCCTCCGCCCAGCCGATGAACGTTGCAAGGGCAGTACTATGAGCCTGAAGGCCCTTCCTCACGTTCATATCGAAACCTTCGGCTGCCAGATGAACGAGTCCGACAGCGAACTCCGTTCGTTCGCTGCTGAAGCGGGAGGGGTTCGTCTTTACGGAAGACCGTGAATTGGCCGACGTAGTGCTGGTCAACACTTGCGCCATCAGAGAGAACGCTCACAAGAAGATCTACGCCCATCTCTCTGAGTTAAAGACACTGAAGAAACAGCGCCCGCTCGTCGTCGGGGTACTCGGCTGCATGGCCCAGAATCTGAAAAGCGCTCTTGCAGAAAAAGAACCGCTGGTCGATGTGTTGGCTGGTCCGGATGCGTACCGTCAACTTCCCTCGTTGTTGACGACCGCGCTTGAAGTGCAAGAACAGGGACTCGCTCAGAAGGGGTTTGCTCTCGACTTGTCGGAGTATGAGACCTATGAAGGGATCATGCCAGACCGCAAAAGCGGGGTGAACGCCTGGATCACGGTGATGCGAGGCTGCGATAATTTTTGTTCTTTCTGTGTCGTTCCCTACACCAGGGGACGTGAACGGTCGCGTGATCCAGATTCCATTCTGCTCGAAGCTCGCGACGCGTCGGCCCGTGGCTTTAAGCAAGTGACGTTGCTCGGCCAAAACGTCAACTCTTACCGCTACGGAGACTGGGACTTCGCCGGTCTTATCCATGCGGTCGCAGACACACCAGGCATCGAACGAGTACGATTTACCTCTCCACACCCCAAAGATTTTCCCACCAGATTGATCGAGGTCATCGCCACACACCCCAAAGTCTGCAAACACATTCATCTGCCGCTTCAAGCAGGAAGCGATCGCATTCTCGAACTGATGGGGAGGACCTATACGGGAGCCGAATACCTGGCATTGGTCGATCATATTCGACGGACCATCCCCGATGTCATCCTGACGACAGATATCATCTGCGGTTTCTGCTCAGAATCGGATGAAGACTTCGACGCCACTCGGAGGATGGTGGAGCAGGTACGGTTCGACTCAGCCTATATCTTCAAATACTCTGAACGGAAGCATACGATCGCGGCCAGGAAATACGCCGATGATATTCCCGATCGGGTCAAGGGAACGCGCATCGCACAACTCATCGAGATTCAGCGCCGTATCACGTTGGAACGTAACCGCCGGTATATCGGTCAAGGCCTTGAGATTCTGGTT
>JAAUPT010000314.1 GCA_012032965.1 Nitrospira sp. | reverse complement strand
TTTGCGCGCTTGGCTTACCAATAGTAAGGCCAGGGGTGCCAGTACGGCGACCAGTAGGGCCCCAATAGGGGCCAGGACCGATGGGGCGGCGGATGCGAGGTGCTTCTTCGTCCTCAGTCCACACGCGAAGATTGGTGATGTGTAGGAGCGGATAGGTGTACTCCGTTTCGTCCAGCGGCATCACGACGGTGCCGGCCAGTGCTCCTGTGACGGTGAGGAACGTGCCTGGCGGGACTGTCGCTGGGTCGAGAAAGTCTTTCTGCAACGCCACGAACCGGCCTTCGGACCTGCTGAGGTCCATCGTCGGTTGGAGAGAAGACGTCAGGGGTAGCTGTAAGATGATAATCCTGGTTCCCTCCTTGAGCCGCCGTGCTCCCAATACTTTTCCCCCGAATGTCACTGATTGCCCGCTATAGGATTCAGGGGTTGACTTCACCTGCGCATAACTGATCTGAGGTGTGCCTGACGGCAGACCGTCGGCCTGATGCTCCGATGTTGCACAGCCCGATAGGACAACTATCCCGGAGAAAAGGCAGATAGACCAGAATTTTCTCATCGGTGCATTATAACAAAGGCGCAAGGAGGCACTCCATTCGTTATAATGGGCTTGGGCTTTAGGCATTGATCTGTGAAAGGAGTAATTGAGATGGATGGTCGAACGAGGTCGAGGTGGAAAGGGATTATCCTGGTGATGGGAGTGATTGGGCTGTTCAGCGCGCCGTTCACCGCACAGGCAGCTAAGCCCGAACTCAAGGGCAAGTTCGAAATACTCAAGGACGAGCCTTCAACCCATCAGCCTGGCAAAGTGAAAGTGATTGAGTTTGCCGACTTCTACTGTCCGCATTGCCATCACTTCGAGGAGACGGGGGTGCCTCTGCTGCTGAAAGAATTCGGGAATAAGGTCGAGATCACCATGGTCGGATTCCCTGTCATTCCTGGGAAGCTTCCCACTCCCTTCGATATGTATGAGCAGGCGAAGTTGATGGGCAAGGGCGATCAGATGAAAGCCGTGCTCTTCCGTATCATTCACAAGGAGAAGCTCGATGGGGTGTTGGATCGTGCGATCCGGTCTCTCTTGATCAAAGAGGTGGGCTTGGACGTAAATGCATTCGAGGCAGGGCTGGAAAGCGGTAAACCGGCCAAGCTGTTTGAAGAGGGGCGTCGATGGGGTGAACGCATCAAGGTGTCCTCGACCCCGTCACTTCTGCTGGATGGAAATATTAAGGTCGATGGTGTGAACATGACACCGGAGAATGTGGTCACCATCGTCCGAAGCATCCTTGAGGCGGACGCCAAGAAGTAACTAGGGATAGTGCTGAGTGCGCCGTGCATAGTACGAGGGGATAAAAAGAGAAGACTCAGCATGCAGAACCCACACAGCCAGGACTAAGAGCGAGAATGCTATGGCCATCGATCCCATCTGCGGCATGACAGTCGATCCCGCCAAGGCGGCGGGGCAGTTCGACCATAAAGGCACGACCTACTATTTCTGCGCGGTGTCCTGTCTTGAGCGCTTTCGCGCCGATCCGGAACAGGTGCTGGGAAAAAGCCAGCTGAATCTGATCACGATGCCTGCTCCGCGGAAGCCGCTTCCGATGATGGAGCAAGCCGAGCAGGGTGAGATCGACCCTGTCTGTGGGATGACGGTCCAACCGACTACTGCCGCTGGTTCATACGAATATCGCGACAAGAAATACTATTTTTGTGCCACCCGTTGTCTCGAAAAGTTCCGAGCCGACCCCGAGCATTACCTGACCCCACCCGAACAACGTATTCCAAAACCCGCTCCTGCTCCAGCCGGTGACAACGTCAAGTATGTCTGCCCCATGGACCCTGAGGTTTCAGAAACCAAACCTGGGGCCTGTCCCATCTGCGGGATGGCGCTAGAGCCTGAAGACGTGACCGCTCTGCCGACCCGCACCGAATATACCTGTCCCATGCATCCAGAGATCGTTCAGGCGGAACCCGGGAGCTGTCCAATTTTGTGGGATGGCGTTGGAATCACGCACGGTGACAGTGGAGGAAAGCAACCCGGAACTGGTGGATATGACGCGCCGGTTGTGGCAGAGCGTGGTCCTCGGTTCACCCATCTTCGCACTGATGATTTCTGAAATGATGCCGGGCCAACCGTTGCAACAACTTGTTTCTGGACGGGCGCTTGTCTGGTTTCAGTTCTTGCTTGCTACGCCGGTCGTGCTATGGATTGGTCGACCGCTTTTCGAACGAGCCTGGGCATCGATCATCAGTCGCCATCTGAACATGTTCACCCTCATCGGACTTGGGACCGGCGCGGCATACCTCTACAGCGTTGCAGCCACGCTGGTTCCGGGGATGTTCCCCGACTCCTTCCGCGTGCACGGAGGGGAGCTTGCCGTCTACTTCGAACCAGCGGTGGCCATCATCGCTCTCGTGTTGTTAGGGCAAGTGTTGGAGTTGCGAGCTAGGAGTCGGACCAGCAGCGCTCTCAAAGCCCTCTTAGGGCTGGCACCAAAAACCGCGCGTGTGGTTCGCAACGACGATCGCGAAGAGGATAGTCCCGTTAGAACAGGTGCAGGTCGGCGATCGGTTGCGTGTGCGACCTGGCGAAAAGATTCCGGTGGATGGGGTGGTGCTGGAGGGCTCGAGTGCCGTCGATGAGTCGATGGTGACCGGTGAGCCGATTCCGGTAGAGAAGCAATCAGGTCAAAAGGTTGTGGGGGCCACCGTCAATGGAACGGGAAGTTTCGTTATGCAGGCGGAACGAGTCGGTCGAGAGACGCTGCTGGCGCAAATCGTGCGGATGGTCAGTGAGGCGCAACGTACGCGTGCGCCGATTCAACGGCTGGCCGACATCGTTGCCTCTTATTTTGTGCCGATCGTCATTCTTGTCGCCATTGCGACCTTCGCGATCTGGGCGTTCTTTGGTCCCGAACCTCGCATGGCCTATGCCTTGCTCAATGCGGTGGCGGTGTTGATCATCGCCTGTCCGTGCGCATTGGGGCTTGCGACGCCTATGTCAATCATGGTCGGGACTGGCCGCGGCGCGACGGCGGGGGTGCTGATCCGAAACGCGGAAGCGCTGGAGACCTTGGCCAATGTCGATGTTCTCGTCGTGGACAAAACCGGCACGCTGACGGAGGGCAAGCCCCGTCTCATGACGGTCGCGTCGTTACCGGACTTCAGCGAGACGGATCTCTTGCGGCTAGTAGCCGGGTTGGAGCAAGGCAGCGAGCATCCATTAGCAGCGGCGATCGTGTCTGGTGCACGAGACAAGGGGATCGTTCCCGCGAAGGCAGAGGATTTTCGATCGCTCACAGGGAAAGGAGTCACGGGGACGGTTGAGGGCCGTATGGTGTCTGTGGGGACTGCGCGGTTTCTGAACGAATCGAATATCGAGACCATGTCCTTGTCCACGCAGGCTGAACCATTGAGACGTGAGGGCCAGACCGTGATGTTCGCGGCGATCGACAGTAAGCCGGCAGGGTTGTTGGGGGTCGCCGATCCCGTGAAGCCCTCCACGCCGGAGGCGATCGACCTGTTGCATAACGAAGGCCTGCGGATCGTGATGCTGACCGGCGACAATCAGAC
>JAAUPT010000313.1 GCA_012032965.1 Nitrospira sp. | reverse complement strand
GATATTCGACAGGCGGAGTTTGATCGGGGCACCGCGATTCTTCGTTACACAGAGGATATAAGGATGTTGATTGGACCAAGAATGAGAGGCTTCCGCACCTACGCACAGGATGTAGTGCGACAAGTTCTTGGAGTTGGGCAGCCTGATCCAGAGACAACGAAGTCGATTGCAATTGAGTTTCCAACTCCAAGTGAAGCCGACGGCTCGCTCGGTTATTTTCAAAAAACTAAACTCCTGGGTGGCCTCGACGGCATCATCGCCATCGCAAAGAACCCCAACATTGATCCCCGTGCGATCCTCCACCACGAGATGCTCCATGCAATGAGAGCCTTCCAGGTCTTCACAAAAGTTGAGTGGAAAATGTTGAAGGACTTTGTTGATAAACACGATTTGCTTAATCGCTATAATGTAAAGACTAGATGGAAGTACGTTCACGCACAGTATTGGCAGACCCTTGGCTATGATCCTTCGCGGGCCGAAGAGATTGCCAATGACGCTTCCTACGAGGAGGCTATCGCAGAGACTTTAGCTGAGTATTGGATCGACGCAAGGCGGAAGGATTACTCGCCGCTGAAAGACCCGAGGCCGCCACTCGTGCGTCGAGTTCTTGATAAGATCGTCCGTTTCCTCACTGGTGGTAAGATCAAGCTAATATTCCCACAAGCTACAAACATCACCGACGTTGAGAGCCTATTCCGTGCAGCCCTTCGTGGAGAGTTGGCCAACAGAGAGATTCCAGAAGGTCAGCGGGAGGAGGGCCGAAATCTTGCAGCCAATCTCCCTCTCTCCCAACGTCCAGCGGCGGCGCCCGGCCCAACGGTTCGGCGTGATCCTCTCTTTGACTTCAACCGTTACGATCCATATACCCGGCAGGGTCATTGGTTCGGCGCCCCGACTATTGCTGCACTCCGCAAAATAGGTCTCGGTAAGTTTGCTAACATCAAGGGCCTTCAGTTCGCCCATTGGGCTCATAAATTCTTCTATGATATTCGCCAAATGGCCCAGCTCTACCCTGAATACCAGCCGCTTCAAAACTACATGCAATCGGTCCTACAATACCACAACAAAGTCATGGATTGGTTGAGCCGCGCAGACACTACAAGTCAAGTATGGGGCGACCTCGGTACAGATCGAGGCAACGCAGTCGGCGATGTTATGTTTGCTCTGCGAACCGGCGAGCATCTCAAGGGTCACTATTGGGAAGTACTCGTCGATGGAGAGGTTGTGCAAACCTTCCGAGGTCGGGGCTCGAAGGCAGCTGCGGAGGCTGAAGCCCGCCGGCGCGGAGGGGCGGTGAATGAAGTTAATGATACTAGGCCGCGGATGCCAACGCCGGAGGAACGCGCTGCGCTGTATGAAAAGTACGGGATTGCTAAGGACGAGGAAGCTCAACAGCTTATCGAACGGGTACAAGGAGATTTCCACGACATCCTTCGGGACATCCTACGGGTACGTCTGTTGGATCTTAATAAGTTAGGTCTCGAACCTGATGTGCTAGCTGCTCGCCAAGCTGAGGTTCAGGCTGACATCAACGCCCTTCTTAACCAGCCATACTTCCCCCTCGTCCGCTTTGGCCAACACCTCGTCGTGGTGCGCAAAGGCAAGCGGACAATCTATTCGGAGCAGTTTGAAAAGGAAGAGCAAGCAGAGAAGCGCCGGCAGGAAATCGAGCCGATTTTGGTAGCAGGTGAGACTGTCACCAAAACCTTTCTGCCAGAAGAGATGAAGTACTTCCAAGGCATCCCACCGAGTCTGGTGGAGAGTATTAAGAATAGGATGAAGCTCAGCGAGGAACAAATAGAGCTTCTCGGCGATATGGCTGTGAGCTACCTGCCATCGACCAGCTTTCTCCAGCGCCTACGTCGGGCAGCTAAGACGCCAGGCTTTAGTCGAGACGGGCCAAGGGTCTATGCAACCTACTTCAACTCTGTGAGCCGCTTCCTTGCCAAGATTGAGTTTGCCCCGGACATGCAAGCCGAGATGGATCAGATGCGACGCGATAGGTTCCGGGGAGGCGATACGTCGTGGATTGGGCGCATCTTGGACTACACGCAATGGCATTATGAAAATCGGATCAGGGCACCCGCCTCCGACTGGCAAATTTGCTACTTCCCTCTCATTCCTTTGGCACTTCACCCTTAACCCGTCAGCGGCAATAGTCAATCTGTTGCAGCCTTGGCAGACCACGATGCCTTATCTACAGACGATCTTCGGCACTGGGGCTGGCACCGCAGAGTTGATGAAGGGGTATAAGGACATCACCGGGCTGTATACGGGGAAGTTTGCAGACCTTAGCGAAGCAGAGAAACGAAGCATACCGATTGCGGAGAAAGAGGTCTTGCAGGAAAGCATCGCAGTCGATCTTGCGGCCTCCGCTGAATCCGCCAGTGCACTTAATCTTTATCGCCTGACGGCAGGCTCGAAGCTCGGCCGGTTCTATCGGTGGGGAACTAATGCCGCTACCCATATGTTTCGTAAGGCTGAAGAGATCAATAGACGTGCGGTCTTTCTTGCCGCCCACCGCCTCGCTATGCAACAGCCTGGCAAGGACGCGGTGCTATATACACAACGCAGGTTTGGGAAGCTCTACAATGAACTTCTTGCACAGGGCTTTACCTCCGAGGAAGCTCGTGCGCATCTCTTTGCAACTGAGACCGTACGCGACACAATGTACGAATACGCTTCTTGGGCAAGGCCGAAGATCCTCGGTGGCTTCGGCCGCGCAATCTTCCCCTTCTACAACTTTATCCTGAAGAGCCTCTTCTTCATCCGGCACTCGCCGGGAGGATATAGGTACTTGGCTATCCTATTTCTCCTTACTGGCATGAGTGGACTTCCCGGCGGGGACGATTGGCTCGCTCTGTCGAAGGCGGCGGCCCGGCTCGCCGGCAAGGACTTTGATCCAGAGCGTGAGCTTCGAGAGCTTCTGCATGAGTTTGATCGGGACAACAAAGTCTTTTGGCCGGAGGTTGGCCTCAATGGACTTGCGTCGCAGTTGCCGTGGGACATTGGAACGAGGCTGAGTTTGGGTCGTATCATTCCTGGGGCGCAAAGTCTGCTACAGATCGCACAGGGCGGCGGAGATTTCTATGAAGCGGTGGGCCGTTTCGGTGCGGACGCAGGAGGCGCTTTCTTCAACATCCCGATGAACGTGATTAAGGGCTTCCAGCAAGAAGGGGCCACCGCCGACTCGGCGCTTTGAGACTGCTGCACCTACCTTCGTGAAGCGGCTGATGCAAGCCTGGCGGTTCTACACGGAAGGGGCAGCAACCGCTGCTGGTGGGGAGCGCCAGATCAAATTCGACCTTGCCAATCCCCGCGATATGGCAGAGATCATTGGAACTGCGATCGGGTTTACTCCAACGCGTCTTTCGCAATTCTACGACAAGCGGGCGATGCAAGTTGAGTCAGCGCACTATTGGAACGCGCGGCGGACCGCCTTGCTTGCACAGTACGAGCACGCCTATCGCAATCGGGATAAGAAAGAACTCAGCCGCCTGCATGGCCGGATCAAGGAATACACAATGAGGTTCCTGACCACCGGTTGGGTTTAGGGGTCAAGAACCTCAAAGAGTC
>JAAUPT010000312.1 GCA_012032965.1 Nitrospira sp. | reverse complement strand
GGTCTTCGCCTTATTTGTCGGTCATCCTGGAGACATCCACGCCCGCATACCTCCGGTACTTGGAGAATCAACTGCGCGAGTCGTACGGATTTACCGGCACGCCGCTGCGGCTTCTCATTAGGAAAAAATAGACGACTACGCTACCTGTGATCAGCGCAGTTCTGCCAACCTCCTTCCGAAACGCTCTTTCGGGTTGACTCCACGGGAAGCACATGTTATTCGCATAATTATGGATGGGTTGAGGCACTCGCCATTACCAATGGCGACCCCGACCAAATCAGATTTGAAATCCTGACGATGATTCGACCGTCACTGACTCTCCAAATATTCTGTACCTTCTTCCTCGTGGGAACACTGACAATGGGAACCACGAGCTTGGCGGAGGAACGAGTCTTACTAGATCCATTCAACCCGGCACCTGGCCAAACTGAGGTCGGCGCCCAACCCCAGATACCGCCTGATCCAAAGCCCCCGGCTCACCCAGACGCGTCTTCCGAGGTTGAGCCGCCACTCGAGTCGGAGATCCCTGATCACGCAGAGGAGTCGGTTGAGCCGGATTCCTCCATCCAGCCCGAGGAAGAAGAGATAGCTGAACTCGAGTCCGAGGTTTCCGCTCCAGAACCTGAGCCCAACCCATCGATCATGTTGACGGGGCGCGTCTGGCGAGCAAAGCCGGGTATCGTTTTCCTCAAAACACCGGTCGGGCTCTTGTCATTGAGTTCCAAAACCACGCTCAAAACCATACCGGCCTCACAGGAAGTGTCCTTTGTGATCCACGACGATCACCTCGTGGTCGATATTGTGAAACGAACTGATGGGACCCTCGTCCATCGCTACCTCAGTGGGCCGTTCACGCGAAGCGACGACGATGAAGCACAACTGATAGGCTGGACGCCTGAGGGCGAGCAGGCCTTCCACATGGGCAACCATGCGCGGGCGCTCTCAAGCCGGAAAGACGGCGAGTCCATCACCGTCGAAGTCGATGATAATGATACCGTCATCGGTGTGCATGATCTTCAGTTCGACCTTCAGATCGGGCAGATCGCAGCCCGCGGGTCCAATGCGCACCTCTTACTGACCGGTACCATCTCAAAACTCAAATCCAATTTTATTTTCTTTCGAACTCCGATCGGCATCGTCAACGTCAACGCCAAGATCGGCATCAAGAATGCCAAAGTCGGACAGACCATGACCTTGCGCATGCATAATAATAATGTCGTCGCCGATCTCTCCCGCTCGAACGACTCTGTTCCAGACCGGCGATTTGTGACTGGTCCATTAGAATTCGCCACTCCGGATCGGTCGAGTGTCAGACTCTGGACCCCAGAAGGTGAACAGACCTACCCGGCCAGTCGAGGGAAAGGTGTACTGAACGGCACAAAGGAAGGAACACCGATCACCGTTGAGCTCAATGGGCACGGCGACATCGTCGAATTCCATCGGGTGAAGTAGCGCGTGAGTCTCCCATCTTCGTCTTGACTCTCTTTTCGATCCCCCGTAGACTCCCCAGACCATGGCACATCCGCTACGAGTCGTCCTCTGACTTCGTCTTCGACGCCTTCACGAACCGTGAAGGCGTTTGATAAACTGTACAGGGATCATGTGGATTTGATTTACCGTTTCGCGCATCGATTGTGCGGCGAGCCGGAGGCGGCGAAAGATTTGGTGCAGGACACGTTTCTGAATGCCTACCGAGGCTTCGAGAGATTCCGCGGGGACGCCCAAGTTTCGACATGGCTCTATACCATCGCGTCGCGAGCTTGCTTGCGCATGCGGCGAAGACGAAAGGGGGCCCCGGATCGGGAGCTATCCCTTGAGGAGTTCATCCCCACGTCTGATGGAGAATTTCGCCTACAGATTCCGATCGATGGCCTCAGCCCCGAAGAAGCGCTCCAGAACAAGCAATTGCGGCACGCACTCGATACCGCCATCGACCAGTTACCGAAGAAGTACAAGATGGTCTTGATCCTTCGAGACATGGAAGACTTGAGCGCGAAGGAAGTCGGAACCATCATGGGGTTGAATGAGCGAGCAGTGAAGTCGCGTCTGCACCGCGCTCGACTGTTTGTACGTCGTCAACTGAGTGCCCAAGGGCTCGGCCAAGCCGAGCCTGATCACGAACACGCTCTACTTGGATAGCGGAGGAAACGGTTTCATGGCAAAGCGCCAAACTTCCGGACAGCGGCCACGCTCTTCTACGACGCGACATCAGCATGACCATGGAAAGAGTAGGTGCCTGGGCATTCTCCGTCAGCTGTCCGCTTATATCGATGATGAACTCGCAGGAGATATCTGCCACGAAATTCGGCGGCACTTAGGCGCCTGTCCCAACTGTGAAGTTTTCGTCGCATCCCTGCGCCAAACCGTCTCACTCTGTCGCCATAGTCCGGCCCCGGGCTTGTCGCCTATCGACCGTGCCGTAATGCGCCAGAATATTCTGAAAACCGCAAGGATCCGGTAACCCACAACATCTCGATGCTCTTTCATGATGACTATGAACCCATTACTCGGAATTCTCATTCTGTCAGGACTGTTCACGTTTGTTGATACGACCTTGCCGGGCCTCGCCGCCGCTGCGTCCAAGGCTCCGCATCAGACAAAGCCTGGCGGGACAGCCCGTAAGGCTGCCGTCGAGACAGCCCTTCGCTATGCTGAAGCCATCGCCCATGGCGACAAGGTCGTGGCTGGACAACTGGACTTTGCATGCCAGTATAAACAGGTGACGGGTCCCTCAGAGGAACCGAAGCCCTCTGCGACAGCCGGGCCCTTATACGATAATTGTTGGCAGACACTCACTGCGAGTCATGTATCGTTCTTAAAGCGGACGGATATTGGGATGAATGTCCTCTGGCCCAGTGCCGGTCCGCTCGTATTTTACGGAGATGACCTCTCCCGCGCTCCCGCCTCTGCATTTGTGATGGATGCCCTCGGGATCGCACCGCCCGGAACAGGCCTCCATTTGTCTGTCACAAAGAGCCGGTCGATTCCGAATGGATCCTTCCGACTCGCGCCGAATGGAAAAGTCATCGGGGTCCCGACCACACTGGTTGACCTGACCGTCCACTATCATGACCCGCTCACCTCTCCGGTGACGTATGGGCCAGGCACCGTCCAGTGGACGAGTACGATCAAGCGTGAACGGCGCGCCGTGAAATCCATCACGACGCAATGGGTAGTTTTCGAGGGACTCAGGCGACATGGGTTTCCACGCGACACCGCGGTCTTCCATCTCCCGGTGGAAACCACGCCTGAAGCACCAGGCATGGTGCCAGAAAAGATACCGTTCGCCACCGAAGCAAGCCGCGCCCTTCCTGACTCCATTGTCTGGTGGGGTCCCGACGATCAGCCTGGGACGCTGACGGCCGCAGCAGCTCGGGCTGCCGCATTTCCCGAACTGCGTGATCGAGTCGCCATGCTCAACCGCATTCTCATCATCGATCCAAATCAACTGGACGCGCTGAGGGTCCTGACCAGAAATCTGTATACCGTCTTGCTTCGGGAGGCCACACAGAACCACAAACTGATCGTCAAGGATCCAGCACTCTCGCTCACGGTCAACGAATTTTATTGGACGACCGCT
>JAAUPT010000311.1 GCA_012032965.1 Nitrospira sp. | reverse complement strand
CTCTAACTCATTCAGAATGCGGTCAGCAGCATAAGCATCCTTAAATGCACCCATTATCTGCAAAGCTTGCCATCTCAGCCGTCGAATACTCTCGCCAATGGCCCTTCGTTGCCGCTCATCTAATTCGCTCGGTGCACTTCATCGAACCGTTTCGTCATAGAACGCCCTCACTGCATTTCCACCATGCCTCGGGCCAAGTAGTCTCGCGAGCTGAAGTGCCCTCTCAATTCGCAAACAAGCTTCATCTACTTCCAGTGACTTCAAGTCAGCCGGAAGGCGCAAAATTTTCTCGATCGCAGAAACAAACGCCTCTGGACGATCTTTAACTTCTTGCAGCATAGATCTTAGCAGCCTGTTGAAGAAACCTCACATTTCATGCGGCGCGCGGGACAAGCGGTGTCCGATCCGGGGACGGTGGTCGGATCAGGTGGAAGGCCGCGCGCGCCATGCGCGACTCCAGACGGTCCGCCCATCGCCTGAACCAGCCCGAAGAAGCGCAAGGGGAAGCCTTCCCCGCCGCCGGAAGGCTCCGGGGAGTTCCCATGTGGAACAAGGCGCGCATCATCACGCCCAGATTCCTGGCCGCCACGTACATCAGATAGCGTTTGAAGACGTTCCCCAGGCCCCGCAGCCGACTCCGCCGCGCCCCGCCGGTTTCGCACACATGGGCGAAGCTGCGCTCGGTGTACTCGCTGCGAAGCCGACCCAACGCTTTACCATGCTTCCCCTTCATCCGCCGACGGTTCTTGTAGACCGCCGCCTTCTCCTCCTCCGGCTTGTCCGTCCACCGACGACCCCAGCGACTCTCCCGCTCGGGAATGTACGTCCGAATGCCCACCGAATCGCACCACGTCACGGTCTCATTGCTGTGATAGCCCTTGTCCGCGGCCACCTCCCGAATCTCCGTCTCGCTGCCCGACAGCACCAGGTTCGTCTGAGCCAGAGCCAGGGTCTGGGGCAATGTGACGGCGTCCCCCTCGTCCGCGGGATACACGCCCGCGGCCAGGATCATGTCCGTCTCCAGGTCCACCGCGTGCTCCGTCTTGTACGCCAGGTGCGTCGTTCCGTCCTTCATCTTCGCGATCCGGGCGTCCGGATCGTGCGGGTGGTGCCAGTCGTCGTTGCTCACCTTCTTGTCTTTGCGCTGCTGGTCGAACTTGCGGAGATCGTCGTCGGTGGGATTCTCGATGCCCGATTCGATGGCCAGTTTCCTCAGGTATTCCTTCCAGTCATCGCCCGTGTCCTTCCGCACGATCGACTTCATCGCCGCCTCGGCCTCGATCAGCGTCGAATCCACCGCCGTGCTCTTGCCCTTCAGAAGCTTCTTCTCCTGGGCGATGGCCAGGACCTTGGCGAACACCTGCTCGTGAATCGACGGCGGAAGACGCTGGCGGATCACCGTCAACGAGGAGTGCTCCGGCGTCGGATCGGTGATCGAATACCCCAGGAAGCCCTGCAACGAGCGGCTGTCGCTGCAACGCCAGGCAATCGCCCGCTGCGATTCCAGGCCCTCGAAGTAGCCCACGAACAACATCCGGAAGTACACGCCCGGCGGAATCCCCGGGCGGCCCTGGCCGTCCGCGTAGTGCGGCCGGCACAGTTCCTCGACGTAGTCGTCGAACCGCGACTCCCCCAGCAGCCGGTTGAGCTTCTCGTAAAACGGATGCCCCGGTGACTGCGGCAGGCTCGTCGTCGCCACCAGCAACGACTGCTGCTCCCGCCTACGCTTCCCCAGCGCCATGATCCGCCCTCGTCCCTGAGCCTGCGATGAATGCCGTCCCCGCACCCATCATGATATCCTGCCTGTCAAGCCCCTTTTTCAACGGACTGATAGGGGCTACTTCAGTACTCGCGTGAATCGGGGCAGTCGAGGGAATGGCTGGCCACGTCCGCTAATGTGTCGCGATTTCGCGCGCTATCCAGAGTCGCGCGCCAGCCAAGGTGTTGACGCCCTGGTCTTCGACCGATGCTCTGAGAATCATTGGCTCGATCGAGCCGCCAAACTTCGCCGAACGGTGCCGCTTATTGTAGCAACAATAACCTGCCGGGCGAATTGACCGGCTCGATTTTGTTGCTACAATTACATCATGGCGAGGCCTATGAAGGTCGACAAGGACCGCAAGAATTTCATGTTGCGCATCAGAATGACAAGCGCCGATCGCGCAATCATCCATAACGCCGCCGAGGCCGACGGGCGGGAGATTTCGACGTGGGCGAGGGAGACGCTGCTCAGGATGGCAAGACGAAAGCTGACAACGATCAGGACGAAATGGACGAAAGGCGATTCGGCCTAGTACTTTGAGGATCACCAAGTGAAGTCGCCTCCCGTATTGCAAGCCTTTGTGCTGGCCGAGCGCATTTACACAGACGCCGCGACGGGCCAACGAATTATCTGTGGAACATTCAATCAGATAATGGCCACCAAGTTTCCTAGAACCACCGAAAAGCTGACTTACGCATTCATACTTCTCTGTGAAGTCACCCAACGAATGCCGTTTCAGCTTCGATTCGTGTCCCTGAAAGACAATAGGATCGTGATGCAGAGCGGGATCATACAAGTAGAAGCGAAGGATCCTTGCATGCCAGTCGATCTTGTAATCGAAATTCCTCCGTTACCCTTGGCGGAGCCTGGGGTGTATAGCTTCGAATGCTGGGCAAATGAACATATGGTGGGTTCGGTTCGCTTGCCCGTGAGTCGAGTGGAGACCGAATCATGAGTGCTACTATGTCAGCAGGACTGGCTCCAACACCCAATCAGGCTTCCGGATCTCTCGAAGAGACGTCGTTGTCTCTCGGATATAGCTGCGAGATTCGTATTCTGAAGGATGAAAATGGCGGCTTCTTTGGGTATGTGGCGCGCTTGCCCGGCGTTGTCGGCGCTTTGCTTGACCGTCGAGGTCAGTTCTTCCATCGAGGAGGCGGTTTCTTCCAGCGCCGAGGCTTGTTCTTCGGTGCGCTGGGAGAGATCGGCGCTGCCTTGGGCAATTTCCGCAGCGGCGGAACTGACTTGGTTGGTGGCTTGCGTGACTTGACTCACCATCTCCCGCAGTTGCCGCGCCATGTCGCGCATGGCCATCAATAATTGCCCAATTTCATCGCTCGAATGGATTTCGACATCCACAGTTAGATCGCCCAAGGCGATTTGCTCGGACGTGGCCACGGCAACCCGTAATGGACGGGTGAGACTGCGCGTCAACAGGAAAGGCGATGATCGTCGCTGTCCCCAGACCCAATAACAAAACGACGACGATTTGTTGGATTAACCTCTCAAGAACGGCATCAAAAATCCGACCCGCCTCCTGGGTTTCCTTGTTCAGGGATTGATCAATCTGATCGAGAGGACTTAGGGTAGCTTTGCGCACCATATCAATGGCATCGTCCAGTTCGCGTATTTTTTGCTCATCACCCTTCATGGCGAATGCCGTAACCGCGATCACAGGAATTGATTTTAATTCATCATCATCTTTTAACCATTTGGTTACATCTAAACCTGACACTTCAGGTAACTGAATATCCATCAAAATTAAATCTGGTTTTTCAGCGCGGGCAATGTCTAATACATTACGGCCATCACGTGCCTGTACGT
>JAAUPT010000310.1 GCA_012032965.1 Nitrospira sp. | reverse complement strand
CACGTGGCAGTGGAACAGAAAAATCGCCGGCCAGCTGTTGACAAAGACCGGAGCCGCATTCGGTCTCCAAATCCAAGGCCTCGGACGGGCCGATGACTTCTACGTCGACACGATCCGTCTTATGGCGGATGACAGGATACTTCACGGGACCGTTCACAGCCGTGGCCCAGAGGGGCATGTCATCAATGGCCCTCGGGCTCCGCGGCCAACGAATCGATCCTCCATGCGGGTGATGGCTGTGGAACACTTCGGATCCACCATGGACAAGGCGGTACTTCGCCGGATCCCCGATGTAGGATCGAGGGATTGTGGGAGCGGCATCGCCGAAGGTATAGGAGCTATACCCCATCGACTCATCCTCAAACCCGAAGTATTCATGCTGTAAATGCATATTATTGATGCCGAATGGCTCACTGCGATAATTGATCGCACGGCCACCAGGACGATAGGTATCCGTCAACGGATCGCGTTGGGGCAAGAAATCGCCCTTCTTGTTGAGGGGGCGGAAGGCTTCGTCGCCGACTTCATGGTAGTAAATTACGAACTCCCGGAAGTCGGGACCGGTCCCATTCTTAATCATGACCTGCCAGCCGCTTGTGGCCGGAGTCGCATCTCCCGTTCCGAGCGGCTCCCAGTACGTTGAGCCACGAGGCTCCACAACGAAAGAACCAAACATTCCCATGACGGTCAGTTCGCGATCGTTGCTGTAGGTGTGGAACTGGCGAACCCTTCCTGCGTATTGGGATGGATGTACCATTCCAAGTCTATAGGCTTGTCTTTGCTCGCAATTGCATCCGAATTGGTCGTGATTGCCGCAGCACCAGTGTTACTCACAACCATCGATGAGCCATGGATGTGCAAGCTCACGTCCTCGCCGCCCTCTAATTTGTTGCTCAGCTTGATCTTGACACAGTCTCCCTGATTCGCACGAATCGTCAGTGGCTGAATCCACTGCGCTTGCACGCCCGGGATCACGGCCCCTGGATCAAAACCGTCCTTATCACGGGCTTCACGATTCGTCGTTTCTTCGGCCCTGACCTTGTCGATATTCTCATCGAGCACGTACATGTACCCCGGATAAAAATCGAGCCACTGGTTGAGCGTGATCTCGACATTGATCGCAGAGACATTGTACTGCTTCACCGGCGCAGTCGCGGGACACTTCCCTCCTCCGCTCGCAGCCACCGGTTGACCCGAGGATCGGACATGAGCAACAGATCCTGCCCGCCGGCTCCGTACTGATGCATCATGGCCGACGTGTTGTACATGCCCGTGTTGACCGCCTGTACCTGCGGATCCTTGGACATATGGTCCATGATGCGCTGGTGTTGCTGCTCGACCATCGCGGACCGTTCGCCTCTTCCTGACATGGCGTCCTCGACGATCGTCTGCCCCTTGAGCTGTTGCGCCCAAGCCGGCAGCTGATGGTTCATCGAAACATGAGAGGGACTCTCGGCGGTCACCAGTGCCGGCATAGCCAACAACGCCATACCCGCAAGCCCTCTGAGGACTCTGGTTGATGGTAAATGGAAACGATACATGGACCGACCTCCTTAAGAAAATAAGTGCGAGACCGACTAAGTCCGCTGCTCAGTCCGTCTCAAATGCTCCGCCCTAATATGAGAACTGGAAAGATAAGAGAATTCCGATCGCATAGAGAATTCCTGAACGAAAGACATGTTCATCTTCAAACGATGGGAACTGCAAGATACTGATCTTGAATTCAAGTGTCAAGGCTCCTCTAGCCGGAACCTCTTTGTCATGTGCCGCTACGGCGCAACGGGTGATTTCCGATTGGCCGTGTTCTGCAAATCCATCTCTAGCACCACGGCACTCTCACGATTCTTAGGGTCTGTCTTGATGGGCATTCGGTCTACCATTAACTTAACCACGGGAAGCGCCACGATGACAAGGGCCTTGTCCGAGGTGTTGGAATAGAGGGAAACACGAATATTTTTGGGTCGGTCGCTAGGGGTGACTTCCGCGACGAGCTCCTTCCCCATGAACCCAACGAGCAATCCACTGCCGTCGGAGAGCTTATGGATTTCGTAGTCATTATCGGTCGACGCGGTCCGATCCAAGATAAGATCCGGACTTTGTGTTACCAGCGCCAACCCGAGGTGCGTCGGCGCGATAAACCCATAGCTGCCCGTCGGTGCGTCCGAGAACCGCCCTCTGCCGACCCGAAGCTCGGTGACGCCGTTCTTCGTTCTCATCTGGCGCCGCAGCTCAGCCTCACTGCCGGCGGTTTCAATCACCACGGCCGCGGGCGCAGCCTTTTGTACGGGCAACGTCTCTAGTTTTTCCCCTAAAGCAGTTTCAATACAGGTCGGGACGCCGCTCAGACTTATCAATAGGAGTGCCAGGCCGGCCACGGGATACCTACCTAGTCGTGTACGAGTGACGAAGGACGAGCTGAGGGTGCTCAACATGGATTCTCCTGACAAGCTGACCTCACCACGCTAATTCTAAAAAAGCCGACTAAAAAAAAGCAAACTGCACAGGATGTCACGGAAATTCGACCATTCGTGCTGTCTCTGACATCGCGCATCGAAAGCCAATCAAATAGCTCTGGCGATCGGGCGATGCTGCATTGCGGCCGGCGGACCGTGCGACCTCCGGATCTTCATTCCATGAGCCACCGCGAAAGACCTTCAGCTCTCCAGTCTTTGGCCCTTGCGGATTCACTTGGCCACTATTATACCGGTAGTATTCAGGCTCAAACCAGTCCGACACCCATTCACTCACGTTTCCTGCCATTTGATACACGCCATATGGACTCACGCCCTTGTCGTAACGATTGATGTTGGCCAGCGGGGGATACTTGAATCCCCGTTTCGAGCCTGGGTGTGCGATGTTACTCTTGATCCAACCGGCTGGTTCGTCACCCCACGGGAAGATCCTCCCGTCCACGCCACGCGCGGCCTTCTCCCACTCCGCTTCTGTCGGCAAGCGCTTACCGACCCACCGACAGTACGCATCGGCTTCGTACCAGCTCACGTTGATCACCGGATGCAGTGCATTGTTTTCTGGGAATGGACGGCCTCGCCAAAACTTCGGCCACTCCATCCCCATCCCGAGCACGAAGCGCAAATACTCAACGTTCGAGACCTCGTACCGGTCAATCCGGAACCCACCAAGGTAGACACGACGTTGGGGCAGCTCTTGCGGGCCGGCAGCACGATCCTTCTGCGGATCACTTCCCATGAGGAATTCCCCGGCAGGGACCAACGCCATCCCGCCGGGCACCTCCAGCATCGCCAAGCGTTCCGGTTCATCGAGCGGGGTCCAGAGCGGAGGCTGCATCGAAGATTCGTGATCCGCCAGACTCGGTACGACACAGACCATCGCTATCGCGCTCATCTGAAAGAGCACCCAGACTGCGAGCGTACCCCATCTATTCATGGCAGTTTCACTATAGCCATACGAGTCAGCAAGCGAATGGTCCGCTGAATCACTAAACAGGAGGGGGAGTTCGTTCGCACAGACGACTCCCCCTCCTCCTTTATGCCATGTCCGATCGGTCTATTTCATGGCCGTCGGCATAGCCTGAGACTGCGGTGTCTCCTCCGCCCGCTTAGCCCCACACCGTCCGT
>JAAUPT010000309.1 GCA_012032965.1 Nitrospira sp. | reverse complement strand
TCAATGTCCGGATCGAGAACTGTGGTCGCCAGCATTTCATAACTCGTTCTCCTCTTTTCTGTCTCGCTGGACATCAGACCCGCTTGAGTACCTCTATAACCGCGACAACTGCAAAGAGTATGCCAGAGAGAAGCACAGAAGCACAGAAGCACACAAGTCAGCATTACTCGATCCCGTGATCGAGACCATCGTCGTGGGGCTAGTTCCGATGTTGGGATCGGCGGCCTCTACGGATTCTCGCTCGTTTTGTTGTCACTGAGCGCCCAAACCCAGCCACTTAGAGGCGCTTGAAACCCAGCCACTTTTTAGATTTTCCGTGTAGGCTTGTTCGCTTTTTCTCAAAGCGGAGGAGCGGCTTGCATGGCGAATCAGTTGGAGGTGGCTAAAGTGTTGTCCATTAAGACATTACATGCGCAGGGTTGGTCGCAGCGGCGGATTGCCCGTGAGCTGGGGATCAATCGAGAGACGGTCGCTCGTCAGGTTAGGGCCTTGGCGGAATCGAATGAAACGTCTGGTGATTCGCCGGCTCCAAAACCAGCCAAAGCGCCTCCCGGGTCGGACCAGACCGACGACGATTCAAAACCAGCCAAAGCGCCCACCGGGTCGGTGGCCGTCAAGTCTCGCAGCATCTGCGCTCCTTTTCGGGAAGCCATCGAGGCCAAACTCCAGCAAGGCTTGTCTGCCCAGCGGATCTTCCAGGACCTGGTCCAGGAACATGGCTTTCCGGGCAAGTACCACAGCATCCGGCGGTTCGTGGCCAAGCTCAAGGCGAGCACACCGTTGCCATTTCGCCGGATCGAAGTCGCTCCCGGCGAGGAAGCTCAGATCGATTTCGGCACCGGCGCGCCGATCATCGACGGGGAGGGTCGCCGGCGGCGGACTCACGTCCTCCGCGTGGTGCTGAGCCATTCACGAAAGGCGTACAGCGAATCGGTCTATCGGCAGACGACCGATAACTTCCTTCATTGCCTCGAGAATGCGTTCTGGCATTTTGGAGGTGTGCCGAAAACGCTTGTCCCTGACAACTTGAAAGCCGCGGTTCTGAAAGCCGATTGGTACGATCCCGATCTCAATCCCAAGCTGCGTTCGTTCTGTGAGCATTACGGGACGGTCTTGCTGCCCACCAAACCGCGGACACCGCGCCACAAAGGCAAGGTGGAACGGGGCGTGGACTACGTTCAAGAGAATGCCTTGAAAAGCCGCAAGTTTGGCAGCCTACGAGAACAGAACGATCACCTCCTGCATTGGGAGACGACGGTCGCGGATACTCGCATCCATGGCACCACGCGCCGGCAAGTGTGCAAAGTCTTTCAAGAGAACGAGCGTCCTGCGCTCGCCACCTTGCCGCTGGAACGTTTCCCGCGTTTCCAGGAAGGACAACGAATTGTCAGCCGTGACGGGCACGTGGCGATCGACAAGGCGTACTACAGTGTACCGCCGGAGCACTTGCGACGTACGCTCTGGGTGAGGTGGGATTCCCGGCTGGTGCGCGTGCTCAATGATCGCATGGAAGTGATCTGCACGCACGTCATCCAGCCGATGGGAAAGTTCAGCACGCTCCCCGAACACATCGCCTCGGAGAAGATCAGTCCGGTCGAACGGGCGCGGAATGGCTGCTGAAAAAGGTGAGTTTCGTGGGGCCGCACACGCGCCAATGGTCACGCGGACTCGTGGCCGCTCGCGGGATCGAAGCGGTTCGCGTGCTCCACGGCCTGCTGAACCTGACCAACAAGCATCCCTGCGAGGTGATCGAAAGGGCCTGTGAAACGGCCCATTCGTATCAAGCCTATCGCCTGGCCACGATTCGCCAGCTGATCAAGCATTCCGCTCCCAAGCAAGAAGAGTTCGAGTTCCTCGCGGAACATCCCATTATCCGAAACCTGTCCGATTACGGCGATATTGTCCGAATCGATTTCAACAAGGAGGCCACCAGATCATGAACGACACGCTCTTCAACCTGTTACGAAAGCTTCGCCTTTCAGGGCTTACCGAGACGCTCGAAGTACGCTTGCACGAGGCGAGCGGAAACAGTCTGACGCACGCGGAGTTTCTCGAACTGATTCTTCAAGATGAGATGTTGGTGCGGCGACAGCGTCAGATCGCCAGGCGGGTCAAGTCGGCCGCCTTTCGTGAACTCAAAAGCCTGGAGGACTTCGACTGGAGCTTCAATCCTCGCGTCAAGAAGAATGAGATGTATGACCTGGCCACCGGCCGCTTCATCCGAGAACGTCGTGACGTACTGCTGTGCGCGCCTCCGGGGACTGGCAAGAGTCAT
The DNA here is from genome assembly GCA_012032965.1 of Nitrospira sp. Classification (GTDB taxonomy): domain Bacteria; phylum Nitrospirota; class Nitrospiria; order Nitrospirales; family Nitrospiraceae; genus Nitrospira_D. The sequence continues at coordinate 1,329 of JAAUPT010000309.1, read as the reverse complement.
CTTGTCCAGGGAATCGGGTATCACTTGATCAAGCTGGGTTACCTCGTCCTCTACCGAAGCATCTTTGATGTCGTGCGTGACTTCCTGCACGACGAGGCCATGGACGGTCATGACCGCATCATGGCCACCTACCTCAAGCCGGACCTCTTGATCATCGACGATTTTGGCATGAAGCAGCTGCCAAAACGTAGTGGCGAGTTTCTCTTCGAGATTGTGATGCGGCGTTACGAGACACGTTCAACGATGATGACTACCAACAGACCGATTGAGGATTGGGGCAAATTGCTGGGAGACATCCCGACGGCCACGGCCATTCTGGATCGCTTTCTGCACCACTCCGAGATCATCACGTTCACGGGCAAGAGCTACCGTCTGAAGGGGCGAGGAGACGAGTCAAAACCAGCCAAAGCGCCCACCGGGTCAAAGAAAAACGGCAATCCCTCAAAACCAGCCAAAGCGCCCACCGGGTCCACTGCCGAAAAAGAAGCTGAAGACGCCGATCAAGAATAATTCCTGTTCATTGGCTGGTTTTGAAGCGCCCCGCGCTGGCTGGTTTTGAAGCGCTCGGTGACAGCGGAACGTCACGCCGTATTGCCGCGTGAGCCGATGTCCTTGATCTTGTTTCAAGAGGGCTTTGTCAGCAGTTGAGATTCGATCTTCGGGGGAAGGCTGGACGAGTTGATCTACGAAGAGAACGTAGCGATCTCGTTCACGCTCGAGGGCTCGCTCCGCGGCCGAGAGGCGACCAGGAGTAATACCTCGAACTTGTGGCCGATGGCGAACGGAGTGTCGCACTGGATGAGGATATCATGCGACAGAATCCGCGACAGAATCTGTCGCAAAAAGCAATAGAACGAGGGAAATTTAGAAAATTCGCAGCCTGGATCAGCCCACAATGAAAGCCCTAAATCGTTTCCAAATTAGGGCTTAAGCAGTGGAGACGAAGGGGCTCGAACCCTCAACCCCCGGCTTGCAAAGCCGGTGCTCTCCCAATTGAGCTACGTCCCCGAATTGTCTTCCCGTTTCATTCCGCCAGAGTTCGAGTGCTGTCGCGGAAAGGGCAAGCCGCGGTGAATCGCTCCGAGCGATCGGCGATCCAGCGGAAACTCCGGCGCATTTCTCTTGGGAGCCATGTCCCTGGTTGACGGGGTAGCTGGCGACGGATCACGATCGCTTCGTCTTCTTTTTTGCTGGCCGGCGGCCCGACAAATCGGACTTGGTCGTTTTTTCCGTGTACGGCTCGCCACGCTCGAAGGCATCCCACGATTTTTCGGTCTCGAACGAAAATGCCTCGGCCGACTCGACGGCAAGAGTCATTGATTTGTGGTT
>JAAUPT010000026.1 GCA_012032965.1 Nitrospira sp. | reverse complement strand
CTGATCATCATGCTGACACAACCGTTTCGTCGGCGCCAACGCGAAACACTCGTCTGTGAAAAAGAAATGCCGTACGCCGTAACGTTGCTTGAGCCATTGCAACTCTTCGATGGTCCGCCCTGGGTCTTTCTGGCGGAAATTCTGGTGATCGAGAGTGAGGGCGCAGAATGCGCAATCTTTATAGTAACAACCTCGAGAAAACTGGACTGGAAGCACCGGTTCCGGTGATAAGTAGAGGTCCAGCGGGAACCCGTCATAGTTCGGCGCCGGAAGTTGATTGACACTTTCTGAGTAGAACGGCTGGTTGACGGTGATTTTCCCGTTGTTACGATAGATGAGGTTCGGAACTTTACTGTAATCCTTCTTGCCTGCCAGCTGATTGACCAATTCCAGCAAGGCCGTTTCCCCTTCGAACACGACGATATCGTCGGCCAACTCGAACAGACTCGGACAGCGGCGGATGTTGTCTACGAGACGAGTAAAGATGCTGCCACCGATGGTCACGTGGAGATCAGGAGCGGCCTCTTTGATCAATCGACAGAGTGTCAGGCCGGGAATAATCTGCGAGGTTGCGGTGATTGACACCCCAATGAGATCGGGGCGGCTGTCGACGATTGACGGAATGAATCGGTTCCGGAAGAGGCTGAGAAAGGGATTCTGCGTTTCGTCCCGAACGACCTTCATCAGATCTTTGGAGGAATAGATCGAGTAGTTTCCAAACTGATTATCCACAACGGTGAGTCGGGTCGGAAAGTATATTGCGGAGACGACTTCCAACCATTTATCGATCATGAACAGGCTGGCGCGATAGGCATCTGGATCGTAAAACCCCTCACTGCGCAATGTCTCTTTGGCGAGCTCGATACGGTCAACGAGATAGGAGAATCGATCGAGAGAATCAGTCACTTTTGCGTAGTGTTCTCGACTGCCTGCACCGGTCTCTCCGGTCTGGGACCTCTCAAGCTCACGCTGCTTGGCGATCAACAGTTGATGCACCTCAGCCGCATAACTTCGAGTCAGTACCGAATCCAGCAATTCGATGCCGAGATCGCGTTGTGAAACGTCTGACACTCCACCCTGGTGCAGAAATCCAGTCAGGGATGGCAAACTGAGATAGGGCTGAGAAGGATGCCATGTCGGCGGGAAAAGCAAGGAGACTTTCATGGCAAAGTAAGTCCTTTTATTCTTAAAAATCAGTGATTTCGATGAATGTTCTTCTTATACCCCCGCAGTTTATGAAATGCAATCCCACAGGCTGACCATTCGTCCAACTATCGATATCTTCTGAAAAAAAGAGCCTCGGACCATCCCTCCCTGGCGGGAACCGATCCGAGGCTTCTCTTTAACTACGTGACGCGTTCAGTTACAGCAACTATGCCGCACGCTGCCTGAGTCACTAGAGTTTCAGCGTGAACCAAGTCGACAACGACTTCATGCCGTTCCGTTCGATGTTGGCCCCATCCCACACCGCAAAGGCGATGGGCACCGACATCCCGGCTTTGAACTGCACGTCGTTTGCGTCACCGTTTTCCAAGGTCCGCTTCACAACAACCGCCATGTCGGACCGGTATATCCTCCGCCTTTGATGGATCCAGACGGTTCCCACACACCATTACCGATGACATCCTGATGCGCTTGCGTCGTGAGCGTGCTGAAGCCATTCGCGCTCAAATCTTCCACCGAGCTCACACGAAGCGTCGGATCGGACATAATGTTGCCAGACCAAATACCGGAATTGAAGGGCCCCAGGCTTCGGCCAATTCGGTCCGGATAGGTGACGCCGCCGGCAGGCTCTTCAAAGTAATAGTCCCAGAAAATGCCTGGGTATTGATCGTCCACATCCCACATGCCTGCGGTATCCTTGCCGAGATCCTTCTGCCATTCGGCATTCCACCGCCAGATGTTGGTCGTCCCACCGGATTGCCCCATGCACTGGAACGGCGGAGCCCCGGCCGTGTTGACCGGAAACATCACGGCCACTTGGTCGCGGAAGTCCTGTGGGCCAATCGCTGTGTCATTCTTCGTCTGGTCACTCCACTCCAACCGTAACCCGACATCCTTTCCATTAGTCATGGCCTTGACGAACACCGACTTCACCGAGATATTGGGGTGCATCGGTGTGGTAATCAATTGCCCGCTCAACGGAACCACGACACCTGGAACACTTTCCCAAATAGGGTTGGCGCCGTCCATGGGAATCGGGCCCTTGACCGTCTTTGCCGGAATTGTAACCGGCTGACTGACGGCCAATGGTACTCGCCCCATCGTCAGCATCAATCCGACGGTGAGGACGGAGAGAAGAATGGCAAACACCAATTTCTTGTTGGTCGTCTGCGCTACTCTCATAGTGCTAATTCCTCCTCTCGATGATGGTAAAGATAATGTTTCTTCAATAACCGTTGTTGATTATCGATTCAGTCACTCACGCAGTTCCGGCAGGTCCCCCCTGCTCGGTATCCTTCTCTTTATCCTTCACATCCATGTACGATTGCGCGCCCACTTCGTTCAGCAACATGCTCAATTCATTCCCTTGATCTTGCGCACCACATTCATACGTCTGCCCTTCTGGAGAGCTGAACGTCGCTGGACGGTAATCGGTTTCCGTATAGGGCTGAGGCACCACACCGAGAAACGCGGTTTCAAACTCCATCCAATCGGCGGTGAGATCCGCGATCAATTTAAAAGGACCGGAATCCGCCTTCTTGGCCAACATGCGACAGAAGAGCGGTACCCATCGGCCGATATGGTTCTTGACGAACTTCTTCTGGGCGTCGACCACGATCTGCGTTTTTTCACTGCCGTCATGACAACGCGAGTACGATTCTTTGTAGGCAAGAAAATGCATGAACTCGAATTCGACACTGAGGTGATCCAGTCGCTCATGGATATCTTTGGATAACTCGACTCCAAAGGCCTTGTAAAACCCTGAAATATCTCCCATCACATGGGATTGTGCGAATACGTGGTCATTCCCGAAGAGGGTTTCGTAGGGAGGACAATCGAGCGTGATGACATTGCTAAACACTCGGCGATGTTCAGACTGGAGATCGCTGAGTTGCCAATTGACACATTCTGACGCAACCAGGTTTTCAATCGCGGCTATCTGTTTCCGGAGGGAGCTCAACTTTCCTTTAGCACGCTCGCCGCCATCGGCACCAAGAGCCACCTCCAGAGCATCAAGCGCAGCGCGACCATCCTCCACAAACTCTCCGCACCGGAGGTAATCGAGAAATTCTTCATCTTCCGGATACAGAAGACTCCAGGAAATCAAAAGGTAGATCTTACTGCGACCAAGCGCACGTTCAACGGCGGGAGAGTCCTTCATAGCAGAAGGGTTTGGCATCGTGGCGGTTGCTCCGGGAGACAACCCTTTTATTGGTTGTTGATTCGTCACAGACATCGCCTCCTGGTCGCTTCGTTTACCATACCCTTACTCGCCGTGGTTGGAAAAGGAAGCCATGTATGTATATGAAATGGCCTGTACGAAGTCAAGGGTGAATTGGCATGATCTTGGTCGTCCAAGTTTCGACTCGACAAGTCATATCGTTGGGATGATGGCATCATTTAGTCGATCTCCGCCAAATGCCTTGCAGGCACCACTCGAATCGCCACGTGATCGTTGACGGTCTTGCAGACCATCTCGCACATGCCACACCCCACACAGGCTTCCTTCACCACAGAAAGACATAACGACTCAACATCCATGGCGAGCGCATCGGTTGGACACTTCGACACGCATGCGTGGCATCCTTGCCCCGCCGTACACAGCCGATGTGAGACTGTGGCGATTCCCATGTGGACTTGGCTACAGTGCTCGACTGGCACGAGCGCGTCTGTCCCGCAGGCTGTCACGCACGGAAAGTCCTCACACAAGAGACAGGGTGATTGATCGGCATACAGAACCGGTGTGCCGTCGTTCGGATGGGCGACAATGGCCTGAGGCGGACAGGCCTTTACACAGTCATTGCATTTTGTGCATCTCTCGAGAAAAAGTTGCTCTTCCACCGCACCGGGAGGACGCAACCAGTCGAGACGAACCCGAACCGGGGCGTGCTCCTTGCGGAGGGCATCTGCTTCTTTGACAAGTTCTTGCGCGGCTTTGACGGTGGAGAGAACGGAATCTTTCAGAAAAGCTCGCCGGCCGTATAAAGGATTGGTGGCCATTATGAAATGATAGGAAAGGTTCTGGCCGAGATCAAGATTGAGAGGGAGTTACCTTCTGCTCGTAGCCTCCCCCCTACATCACTCCATCTGCTCGTAATTTATAGACTTCCACACAGCGATCGCAGGCCCCGAATTCGATATCCCCACCCCTGGGTGATTCTCACGAATGAAGTCGAGGACATACGGCTCTAATTTTGTGCCCATATCCTCCACCCACGAATAGGTTGGAAACCGGCAGAGTGGGCAAGGAAAACCCGGCATGAGCATGATCTTGTTTTCGGTCTCCGGCACCTCGCCGCCTTCTACGTCCACGGCTCGATCCATCACTCGGAGCGTGTCTGCAGACATTTCGATCAATTCTGAATGGGTGAAATATGATGTTTGCCAGAGTCCTTCAAAGACCGATTTCAGTTGAGGTGGTGGAATTTTTCGATACCACGACCGGAACTCCTTGAATCGATCCTCCTTACTCAACATCGGCTCTTTGCCTGCCGCGACCAACCGACTATCCACACTCAAGCTCCAGAGCACGCGATAGCGCTGCAAGAGCAAGGTCTCTTCGCCTGGGTTGAGTCCCATCTTGGTATCCGGATCGTAGCCGAATTGCGGGTCGATCATATCGGAAATATGCATCAACTCATGGCGACAATAGCGAGTCAACGCCGGGTCGTAAAATCGACGCGGGATTAATTTGATCCCCACGCCCTTCATGCCTTTGTCTTCAAACTCTTTGGCCAGATCTTTTTCGACCGATCCCCATTTTCTCAGGATATCGACGCCTTCCTGATCTTCCTTCAATACCCCTTTGACCAGAACGATTCCCACCGTCTGCTTCAAGAGAGGATACTCATTGAATGAATCGCGCACGATATCCGAGAACCCCCAGATGCCGAAGAGATATTGGTACAGTTTTTTGAACTCCGCCTCCCGATCTTCGAGGATGAACTTCTCGTAAATCGGATCGGCATGCTCATGGAAGTCTTTGTAGTAGGTCGGATCGCCTTCCCGTTCTGTCTTCTCGACGAACGAATCGATCACTTCCTGAAGCAACGCTGGTTGGAATCTGATTTCCATTTAAAGCACCCTCCGCGGCTAGAGGGAATCACCGTAAAATAACCTGTACCACTCCCCCCGATACCATGGCGACGGGAGCCGGCTTGACTTGGCCGCGAGGCATCTCTTACGATCCGAACGACCGACAGAATTATACTGGCCGGGCTGTCGACCAATCAAGAACCAGACGGCCGAAGAAAGACGCGATCTCATGCCGGAACCTATGACGACCCCTTCGCTCTCGACCGTCTCTACGGAAACATCGCCAGCATCGACACCTCCTCTCGACTTTTTGGCGTATTGGGGTGCCGACTGCCGTGAGGTGAACACGTTTCGTGGCCATTCGCACGGAATCTGGGCCGTCGCGTTTTCACCAGACGGATCTATGCTCGCCAGCGGCGGCGCCGAACGCCTCGTGCGCATGTGGGACATTGAAACCGGTCGGTTGCTGCGCTCCCTTCGTGGCCACACCCATGACATTCGTGCCATCGTCTTTACCCCCCGATGGACAAACCCTGGCCACCGGCAGTGAAGACCGCACAATCCGCCTCTGGAATGGCAAAACCGGCGAACCGATGAAGCTCTTGTTCACACGGTACGATCACAATGTGTGCAGCCTTTCACTCTCGCCGGACGGCCTCATGCTCGCACGCGGTAGCCATAACAAAGACATCAAGATTTGGGAAGTCACCACCGGCACCGAGCTGATGACCTTACTCGGGAAGGATGAGTACGACCACCATTGGTCGGTCTGCATCGCATTTTCTCCTGATGGTATTCATCTCGCCAGTGGAACAGACATCGGAAAGATCAAAATTTGGGAGGTGCTCCCAAGCGGCGAGGAGAAGGTGCTCCACGACGGCCATTGGCGGCGAGACCAGGAAGATTCCACCGAGACCCGCGGCTACTTCATCGAGGATGACGGCGGTTTCCAAAAACCGATGGACTACTGGATCGGCGCCATGAGCTTCACCCCCGATGCGAAACTCCTGATTACCGGCAGCCGAGACACCACCATTAAGCTCTTCGAGATGCCGAACGTCGTGGAGAAAAAATCCCTCACCGGCCACAAGGGCTGGGTGCGGAGCCTTGCCGTCTCTCCGGATGGGAAAGTTTTGGTCAGCGCGAGCGATGATCAAACGATCAAGTTTTGGGATCTATCGACTGGCCGAAACTTCCGGACGCTCAAAGGCCATAGTGGCGGGGTGCGTTGCCTCACCTTTTCTCCGGATGGCAAACGCCTGGCCAGCGCCTCCTGGGATCGCACCGTCAAGCTATGGGAAGGGGGAGCAAAAGCGGAAGAGTAACAACGCTCAAGAACAACCCTCCAATTGACTATCGCTGCCATGGATTGTGCCGTTTCACGATCTCAAGCAGTTGGCATACTTAAAAAGGGGCCGATCACGAAACGAATGAGTCCAGTTATCAGCCACCCTACCTGAGAAGAGTGGGGGCAGGGCACTATCACAAGAGCTGAAACCTGGACATAGTCTTCAATCCTGCCGCTTGACCTTGACCAGGTCACTGAGCCATGCTGACCACCATGGCTATGGAATCCGTTATGCTTCCTCTCGGCACTCCGGCTCCTTCGTTCGAGCTCCGCGACGTGGTGAGTGGTCAGACCTATTCGCTCAATTCATTTGCCGATAAAACAGCGCTCCTGATCATGTTTATCTGCCGGCACTGTCCGTACGTGGTGCATGTTGAGCAGGAACTGGCAAAGATTGGACGAGATTATCTGAACACAGGCTTGGGAGTTCTCGCGATCAGCAGCAATGACCCGGTCGGGTATCCCGATGATGCGCCGCCAAAGTTGAAAGACATGGCCCAACGCTTGACGATTCGCATTCCCCTTCTGTCACGACGAGACGCAGGCGTCGCAAAAGCCTACCGCGCCGCTTGCACGCCGGACTTTATCTGTTTGATCGTGATCGTCGGCTCGCGTACCACGGGCAGCTGGACGACAGTCGCCCCAGCAATGGTAAACCGGTCACTGGTCGTGATCTCCGCACTGCGATCCAAGCTCTGCTCGTGGGTACACCAGTCGATGGGGCTCAGCGACCGAGCATCGGCTGCAGTATCAAGTGGAAACCGGGGAATGCCCCCTCCTACGCATAACAACGTTTCCCTCTTGAACCGTCCTGGTTCGTTCCATGCTCCGACTACTTCGTAGACCGTGCCTCTCTCTCATCTTGACTCCAGATAAGTGCGACCTGTCTCCTGAACCCCTAACACAAGAGTCCGGTTACTAGATCGTACTTGAATAGGCACCTCGAACTCCGCAAAACTCCTGTTCGGAACATCATCAACGACAACGACCTCAGGAAGAGCCACACACAACGATTATTCTAGAAACCAATGTTCTCAGAGTGTTGAGCAAGACTATTACCGACATGGCGATTTGGCATGAAAATTTTCGCTCCACATCTTCTGTGGATAACCTTGTGAACAAATCGCCTTTCCGCCAAGAGCATGCACCAAAGACGTGTTTATTCACCAAACTGCCTATTTTTTAGGCGTCTGCTGCACCGATGACGACCCACTACTAATAGTGGCTTGGCCATATATTCAGTACTTTCTTGCATATTCCTAGCAATATCCCTTGGCATCACAGGATCGTCCCTCTTGTATGTCCTGTAAACCCATCATTCGGATCACTATCCACAGGATTTAGACATTTCTGGGGATGACGGTTCCCTGCATTGGGAGCGGAATTTCATAACTGTCAAGGTCTTGAAGTAAGAAAAAGCCTCCTAAAATGGCGAAAAAGATCTAGGGAAGAAATTCTGGAAACCAGAGCCAAATGGAGGACCGAGGCATTCGATTCGGAATCATCTCGTGAGGTCCACTGGGAGTATCGCCGACATACTCTCGACGATTCTCTCAATGTTTTCCATGCGTGTGGCTTTTTCTTCGTGTGCACGGAATATCAAGAAGACGCCATCATCGGAATGCATAAGAAACGCCTTCCTGACGCCCAGCCCCTCGATCAGCGCAACACCCACCAACCTTGATCTCACCAGAAACCGCCAGATCGTCATCCTCCACTGTAAGGCGCACGTCCTCACCAGCAGCGAGCCAGAGGGACTGTGGTTCTCCATTACAACCCAAGCACGTCCAAGGAAGACTGGCAGGCGTGCGCAGTGGGTTAGGCATCTGAACCTTTTCAAAAAAAGGGGGCCTTACACCGATCCGCATAAGAACCCGTGAGAAATGGTCCCACGCCGCAACTCATTGAAACAACAACGAGCATGACGTATTCTTCACGAACTGGTGGGCGTGATATACGGACAGAAACGGTCGGATCCAGCTCTTACGCGGATCCGTCTAAACATTGTTAGCCGGCTTCTTCACGAGCATGCCGATGCACAGATACGACGCGCGGATAAGCTGGAGGAGGAATGGAGCGAAGTTCTCCGATAATCGCTACAGCCGCGGCCACGAGTGGTCGTTCGACGGGGGCGTGAGGGTCCCCGCCTCCTCTTCTCCCAGCATCGTTCCAGCGCCGTACTCAGTAGTGGAAGCGGTCGACCCCGAGGAAGCCCTGGTTGCCACGGCCTCGAGCTGCCACATGCTCTGGTTCCTTTCGCTCGCTGCAAAACGTGGCTTCGTGGTTGAGAGCTACGTAGACGACGCCTTTGGTGTAATGGAGAAGAATTCAGCCGGACGACTGGCTTTCACTCGGATCACGCTGCGTCCACAAGCTGAATTCTCAGGGCAGAGGTCGCCGAACGTGGCTGAGCTGGATGCACTACATCACGAGGCCCACGACGAATGTTTCATCGCTAACTCCCTGAAGTGTGAAGTCGTCGTTGAAGCCGGCTAACAAGCGTTTGATGCTGCCGAGCCCTGCGCAGTTGGCCGCTCTGCGACCGTTGCCACCCGACCCAAAGCAGAAGTACATGACCGACCGCTACCAGGGAGTCAGGACGCACACCGCGTCTGCAGGTGTCGATACTTCACGAGAGCCCGGGCTGAGGCACGAAACGGGAATTTCCCGATCCACTGTGCGGTAGCTGGTCACTCGCTATTCGCGTAAGAGATGAAACCAACGACCAGGAGCATGAGTGCCATGAACGCGAACGTTATGAGGATGCTAACCATGTCTATGCCTTTTGATCGAGCCAAGAACGCTTAGGGGAAGATACAAATGCGCATCAGTCGTCTCACCATCTCAAACGAGCCCGTCCTCCCGATCCTGTTTCGCGTTGACCGTCATCGCCTCTTCCTTCCCACGTGCGGTGCACTTCGCATACCTGCTCGTGGCCGTCTGTCTTGGTAATCACCCACTGCACGTCGTCAGGGATTGAGACGATCTTGAGTTCGGCGGCACGCCCATTGGCTGTTTCCCGAAGCTCTTCAGGCACACGAACCAGCTTGTCATCGTCTCGTGGAATGAGCTTCCCGCACTGATTCAGACTCGGTCCCCGCGGTGTGGCTGACGCAGGCCAATACGCACCCCAATCGGTCTCCTGCAGAGCCTACTGCTGCCCCAACTCACGCAATCGGATAAACGCCTTATGGGCTCACGCTAAATGCATCATAGCTCTTGTTGATGATCATTTTTCTCATGTCCGTCCCTCCCTTAGGTTTGATTCGCGGCATGATCGCCTGAATTGCACCTGATTCATCGTGGACTCCTTGGTGCGAAGGTGAGAGCCTCCCGCCCCTCTCGACGACACAATGAACCCCGCGTTTTCAGGTGAGAGGGCAGCGACGGTAACTCTGGTGTAACAACGGCGGAGACTGGGGAATCGGTCACGCTGGGAAGGGTCAGGAAGCGCGAGAGATGGGACAGCCAGCGGAGCTTCACACCTGACACCATCACCCTGGGCGCAATGGGTACAGGAGTCAAGCAATATATATTGCGTAGAAAACTGAGACGTGATCGTACAGATGTTTTCGGAAGCGACCGGCAGGTCGCGACCCAAAACAGAAGTCCACGACTGACCGCTATCAGAGGGGGGCTTACGCCGATCCGCATAAGAACCCGTGATAAATGGTCTTACCGTCGCAGCTCGTTGAATCGACATCGGACATGGCGTATTCTTCCCGAACGTTTGTGGCGTGTTATGCGGACAGAAATGGCAGATCCGGCTCTTATGCGGATCGACCGAAACATTGTTAAACAGCATGGACACCACTCAATCACCCGACGAGTCATCGCTAACGCAAGATCAGATTCTATTTGAGGTTTCTACGCGCCTTAAGAGATACGAAAAGCTCAACTTCTTTGAGCAGTTCGCAATGTTCATGGGGAGCGCTCAGATCCTTGAGATAAGCCTCAAGCAACTTATTCATCGTAAATACGGTACGGAGTTTAATGGCCTAGAGCGATGTACTCTCGGGCAAGTGGCGGGTATGCTGCGGGATCGTAAGCTGCGTCCAGACTTTCTGGCATTGTTGGACAGGGTAGTCCATTACCGTAACCAAATCGCTCACTCGGTGTTGGCAGACCAGATACGGCTGCACTCGTTGGGTGCAGGCGAGGCCCCTGGGGGGGGTAGCCCCTGGGAAGCCTGGGCCGCGATCTGGAATCCGCAATCCAGGGGCTGTAGCTTTTGCCAAGCCTCCCAGCTCTTTGACTGGGATCTCTGCGGGCGATATTTCTCAGTGATTCTTTCGCCTGCAATCCCTTCCCAGAGGATGTTTGAAAAGTGCCACAGCCACCAATCAAGGGCTTAGTCTCAAATCTAACAATTCACCCAGCACTCCACTGAGTCAGTCACGGGTTATTTTGTTGGCCGGTTCCAGACTTAGCTGTTACTAACTATGACGGTTTACCCTGTATTTTCTCCCA
>JAAUPT010000308.1 GCA_012032965.1 Nitrospira sp. | reverse complement strand
AGCGGCGCCCACGCCAGTCCTGCCCAACTCGCTCGCTTCCGCGCCGAAGGCGAAGCGGTGGCGCGGCTGCAACATCCTCATGTCGTGCAAATCCACGAAGTCGGCGAACATGAAGGGCTGCCCTCACTCTCCCTCGAATACGTGGATGGCGGCAGCAGAGAGTGAGGTACGCGCTGCCTTTGCCAGAATCTTCGAGCCGCTTGACGATCCGCACCGTTACAAGGTCTGTTTAGGCGGTCGAGGCGGTGGCAGGTCGTGGGCGTATGCAAGGGCGCTGTTAATTGCGGCATGGCAAAAGCCATTACGTGTTCTATGCACCCGCGAGATTCAGAGATCCATCAAGGACTCAGTGCATCAGCTACTGTGTGACCAGATCAAGGAGCTTGGCTTACAGGCTCATTACACGATTAAGAATGATGAGATCGTTGGCGACAATGGCAGCAAGTTCATATTCGCTGGCCTCAGACAGCAGGAGATACTCAATCTCAAGTCAATGGAGGCTATCGACAGGGTATGGGTCGAGGAGGCGCAGTCTGTCAGCGAGAAGTCGTGGCAGATATTGATTCCTACCATACGCAGGCCCGGTAGTGAGATATGGATCACGTTTAACCCGGGTCTGGTTACCGATCCGACCTATGAGCGATTCATAGAGCATTCGCCGCCGGACACGGTGATTATCCGTGCGAACTACAGGGACAATCCCTGGTTTCCGGCAGAGCTTGAGGCCGAGAGGCTTCATTGCAAGCAGTACGATCCCGATAGTTACGAGAACATCTGGGAGGGTGTGCCAAGGCATACCGTTGACGGCGCTATCTACCATCGGGAGATTGTTGACGCCATCAATGATAAGCGCATACGCCCTGTCCCGCGTGATCCTGTTATTCCAGTTCATACGATATGGGATCTTGGCTGGAACGACCAGACTTCGATCATCTTCTGCCAGCGGATAGGGGCAGAGATCAGGATTATTGACTACCTGGAAGATTCTCACAGGACTCTTGACGACTATGTTGGGGACATTGAGAACAGGAAATGGAAGTGGGGAACGGACTATCTGCCGCACGACGGCGACGCCAGGTCATTACAGACCGGCATGAGTCCAGCGGAGATATTGAGGAAGCTCAAGCGCAAGGTGCATGTTATCCCCGCCGTTAAGGTTGAGGTCGGCATCAAGGCGGCGCGCATGATCTTTCGGCAGTGTTATTTCGATGAGGTCAAGACCAAGCGCTTGATTGAGTGCTTGAGGCGGTATCGACGGAACATACCCGTAACGACCGATGAGCCAAGCACGCCAGTACACGATGAGCACAGCCATGGTGCCGACGCATTCCGAATGCTGGCCCTGATAGCGGACAAGATGAGAAACGATGAGATGCAGCCAATCAAGTACAGCAACGCAGGGATAGTGTAGTGCCAGACCAAGATAAGCTATTAGCCGCTATCGACTCTTATTCCGCTTCTGCCATTGGTGGCGATATCGGTGGTGAGCTGTCGCGTCAGCGATCACTCGCACTGGATGCCTTTGCTGGCAAGAATATCGAGCCAGCGCCCGAGGGCAGGTCGCAGGTTGTTGACTGGTCTGTGTTTGAAACGGTTATGTGGATCATGCCGTCGCTGATGCGCATATATGGCGGTCTGCATGGCGATCAGATCGTAGAGTTTTCTCCTGTCGGCCCGGAGGATGAAGAGGCCGCAGAGCAGGAATCGGAGGTCTTGAATCACCTTGTAATGCAGAAGACCGACTGGGACATGGTCGCCCGCACCTGGATGCAGGACGCTCTGCTCACCAAAACGCCTATGCCATGGCGTACATGGAAAACATCATCATTCCCGAACGGGAGCGATACGAGCGGCAGACTGAGGAGCAGTTGGCGATCATCCTTGACGATGACGTTGACGTTGTTGGGCAGAACGCCTATCAGGATCCTGATGACGATGGCAGGATGATGCATCCAGCCACGGGGCAGCCGGTGCAGGACGAGAACGAGGCAATGGAGGCTCAGGCGCTGTACGCGGCTGCCGGCATAGAGCCTCAGATGCATTACCGCACCCTGTACGACATTGAAATCAGGCGCAACAAGCCATTGCAGCGCTTGCGCTTCAAGGTACTGCCGCCGGAGCGTTGCAGGGTTGGCAATGACACGACGACCGTATCCCTTGAGGATTGCAATTACTTCGAGTTCCGCGATCACACGACCATATCTGACCTGCGAAAGAATGGTTATGAAATTGACGATGATATCGCTGACGATATATTTGCCGAGTCCGAGGAAGAGCGGTCGCGGGATGAGATACTGGAAGGCGATACCAGCCTTGATGTTGAGGATGCAGACCCATCGCTGCGACAGGTCATAGCGCGCCATATCTGGATGCGTCATGACTATGACGGTGATGGCATTGCCGAATTACAGTATGTCGTAAGGGTTGGCAAGGCTATCTTTGATCGCGAAGAGCTTTCAACGATCCCGGTGTCCTGCATTGTGCCGTTCATCAACACGCACCGGCACATGGGCATATCGATCAGCGACGCCGTATTCGATATCCAGCGCATAAAGACCGCCCTGTTACGGGCGGGGCTTGACGGCATAAATCTTGCTCTCAACCCGCGTCACTACGTGAACATGAACGCTGCGGGACCGACGACGATTGATGACCTGTTGGTTTCGAGGCCGGGCGGTATTGTCAGGGGCGATGGTATTCCCGGCGAGGTTGTCAGTCCGTTGCCGACAGAGAACACATTCCCTTATGCGCAACAGGGATTGGATCATATGGAGCGCGTCATCGAGGCCCGCGTGGGCGTCAATCGCATGTTCCAGGGTATTGATTCCAGCAGCATCAACGACCACAACCGTATCGGGCAACTGTCAACCATGGCAGCCCAGAGGGTTGAGGATATAGCACGAGTATTTGCTCCCGGCTTCAAGCGCCTGATGCGAATAGCGCACGAGCTGGTAATTCGATCAGGCCACTCCGGGGAGTCGATCAAGCTACGCGGCCAGTGGATCAACTTTGACCCGACGCAGTGGAGAACAGGCCGGGAGATGCGGATTGTTGCACCGTTCGCTGCTGGCAACAAAGACTCTTTGCTGCAGCGCCTGATGGTCCTGAAGGATATTCATTTGCAGGTGGCGTCCGCTGGCGGGACTATTGTCGGCGAGGACGATTCTTATGCGCTGGCCCTTGAGATCAGCAAGGCGATGGACGTGAACGGCACCAAGTTCTTTACTGATCCATCGACCGTTGAGCCGCCGCCCCCACCGCCAGACTATGCGGCGATGGCATTGGAGATTGAGGACAAGAAGGCCGACAACGAATCGATTGACGAAGAGCGTACCGCCGAGCTTGAGAAGTTCAAGATCACGACCGAGGCCAGTGTGCGCGAGCTGTTACAGCGCATACAGAGTGAAACGCAGATTGCGATTGCCAACATCAACAACGGGCAGAAGTTCGATCTTGAGCGATTCAAGGCTGACATAAAGAATAAGCCCGTGGAGCTTGGCAACGAGGCTATCAAGGCGCAGAGCGCCGGCTGTTGGCGGCACTCAATCAGCAGGTTGGCGCAGTCTATCCAGGCTGTACAGGATGCCCATTGCCGACCTCAGAGCCAACCAGGAAGC
>JAAUPT010000307.1 GCA_012032965.1 Nitrospira sp. | reverse complement strand
TGTCAGTAACAGAAGGTCTCGTTGGCCTTGAAGATTCATATGGTTAGGGATGTACTCTCAACGTTCAGAATATGAACACAGATGGGTGAGGGAGTCAAGCGCTAAACCGATACGGCTAAAATCGTACGTTAGCACACCTGCCTAGATATGGAGAATGGTGAGTGAAGAAGCCTTTATGGCCTGATCGATAGCTGCTACCACCTTGTCTATGGTAATCCGATCAAGACAATCCCAGTATGGGCATGCCTTCCCAATGCATTTTCCACAGGTCGGAACATCTGGTCGCAGCAAGAATCCCGTCCCCAACGGTTTCCATCTTACCGGTAGATTATTTCGTCGAGGATCAAATAGGCTGACGGTTGGGACGTTGAGCGCTGCCGCCATGTGCGCCGGCCCTGTGGCGCCAGAAACCACCACCTGAGCACTCGCAATGAGGGCCATCAGTTCACGGAGTGAAAGTTCACCCATCCGATTATGAATCCCCGCTGGGAGTGACACGGGAGATAACACCTCCTGATCGAATTGGCTCTTTTCCATTTGGCTTCCAGTCAGCACCACACCGTAGCCGGTACGTGCTAATTCGACGGCTAAATCCCGATAGTGCTCTGGCCGCCAGCGGCGCGCGGAGAGACCCCCTGGATGTATCACGACTCGGGGCCTCGGCAAGTGTGCCCAACTTAATTCTGCAGCGCCTCGCTCCTCATCTGTTACAACTAGTATGGAACGCGTGACTCTTTGAGGACTCAATCCGAGTGCTCGTATCATCTCTGTGTTGTACTCCGATTCATGCTTGGAAAACTCACTGCGGTGTTCATACACACGCCGATTAGCCAATAGGCTATACCATCGATACCCTGTGGCCACACGAATTGGAACTCGGGCCAGCCAGGCCGCCCACATCAGACGACGGAATGGTTTCAGGAAGATCGCCGTCTCCACTCCCTGTGAAAAAGCGCGACGTAATTCGTTCAACGGATCGGTGAAACGAATCGTGCGGACATAGTCGACATCGGGATGAGACCCAAGCAGAGGCGCCACTGTGGGGCTAGTGAGGAACCCTATCGTGACACCCGGCAGAAGGTTTCTGAGTTGTGTCGCAACGGGGAGAGATAAGAGAACATCGCCTATGCCATCGGGGCGAACGAGTAGAACGTTCATTGGCATGTTACATGTGCTGCCAACAGCGGCCGCACCACATCCATCACATGAGCTGGAGTAATACGCACAAGGCATTCCATCTCAGGATCATGCCGGCAGACCCGACTGAAACATGGGCTGCAGGAGACCTGCTTGGTTAGGACATGATGTCCAGTCCCATACGGACCAGTCCGAGTCGCGCTGGTCGGCCCAAACATCGCGACCACCGGAACCCCGCATGCTGCGGCGATGTGCATTGGTCCGGAATCATTGGTGATCATGAGAGTCGCCTTTGATAGGAGAGCCGGCAAGCACCTTAATGGGACTTCTCCGCTCAAATTAATGCAGGGACGCTTCATCAAAGATTGCAACCTATCCGCGTCGAGCTGATCATCTGCGCTGCCTATGATAACGACTGGAGCACGATGTGACTCGTACAGCTGATCTGCAACAGCGGCAAAAGACGTGAGTGGCCAGCGTTTTGTCAACCACCGTGCCCCAACATTCATGGCAACCCAAGGCTTGTCGATGGAGTAGTCATTGCGTTGCAACAGCGATCGAACAACCATCAAATCTTCATCCAGCATCCTGAATGCAAACCGTGGTTGCCTAGGAAGAGAGATACCCAATGCCGCCGCAAGCAGAAGATATCGGTCTACCGCATGGATGTCTGAATCGGGAATCGACACCCGGTGCGTATAGAACCATGGACTCCCTTCCCGTCCATTGGCAAATCCAATTCGCATCGGCGTCCCGCTCAAACGAGCGAGCATGCCACTGCGAAACAGTCCTTGTAGGTCTATGGCAAGATCAAATCGTTCCGCTCGCAGTGCCAGACCTTGCGTGATCCAACTTCTCACCGTCGGATCAACCGCCCACACACGATCGATGCCTTCGACCCGCTCAACAAGCCCGGCCCATTGACGCTTGACCAGCCATGTCATATGCGATCCCGGCCATTGTGTTTTGATAGCAGACACAACCGGGAGCGTATGAACGATATCTCCAAGAGAACTGGGTTTGATCAGAAGAATACGCTTGTTGCTCGGCACCGAAGAGGAACCGTCATCGATCGGAGTTACAGATGGCACCGGAGGACCTTCCACAGCACCCATCCATTAAAGAACAGTCTAACGCCCAACGAGCCCTCCTGCACATCCTTCCATTACCTGAGTGGACTCAGGTCTGACTCACGAAATAACTTCTCAGCTGAAGGGAATAGAGCTGGTCAAGGAGGGCCTTACCACTCGTTGCACCTACTGTTTCACGCCGTTCCATCAATGACCGGTAGAGGCGTTGCCACGCCCTCAGATAGGGCAGTGGAGTCAGGTGGCGACGCAAGTTGCTATGCCCACGCACAATCCTAGACACCCACTCGTAGTTCCCTGGAATCACCAGTTCGCATGATCCTTCAAGTGAAGGTTGACTGGGCGTGAGGCACATCGTGATGTTGCCTCCGTCACGCGAGATCAAATGCCAGGCTTCATGCATTCCGTGCTTTTTTGCCAACCTACGCAATGACACGACGTTAAAATTGTAGAGATGGGCCTCATGAAATGTGCTCCTCGGAGCCTGGCAGGTTGATTCAATATTGGGAACCTCCACGATAAGCATGCCATCGACTTTCAGCCATGATCGCAACAACGCCAAGATACCACCTGGATCTTCAGTGTGCTCAAGCACATGCCAAATCGTCACCACATCGATGATTCAGGTTGGAATACCGCGTCTTGTATGAATCCGACCTGTATCGTTAGACCATAGTTTCGTATTGAATAATCGGCATAGCCTCGATTTGGCTCAACCCCACTGACGGAATGTCCCAACGTCTGAAGCAGATACGCGAACTCCCCTCCGCCGGTCCCGACATCAAGCACAGTCTTGCGATACGATAGCAGTTGCGCAACTTTCTCGAATCGTGACAACGCGACCTTGCCAGCACGCAACACATGCTTCGGTCTCGGACTGTAGGTCTGTTTATAGGAAAGGCGATACTCCTCCCCGTAAAACTGCCTGGCTTCATGTGGCCGAGGATCCGACCATACGAGGCCACAGGCACGGCAAATCACGGTCTGCAACGGCTTCCTGCTTCGACTTCTGTTCGACAGAATCGTAACCTCTTTTCCACCGCAGAGGTTACATGGGATCGAACACGAACTGACCTGTTGGTTCATCGCCCGTTTCCTTGTATCTAGAAAATACCAGCCTCTCGCTTATTCACTTGGCCTTTTACTGGGCAACTATTCCTCACGATCCAATCCATAGAAATCTTACAACCATGACGCGCCCCTTAACCCCACTCACCTACTCATCGATGCGTCACTCGCCCGTCGTTCGCCTTGTCCGGTAACCTACCGGCATCGCACAATAGCCAGTCCGCAGCCTCGGTCATCGAGGATGCGATCCTATCTGGAGCCAGCGTCGTCTCCTTGAAACTTTCGCTCTCTTGCGGGCGAACCACTCCGGTCGTCACCAAGACACTC
>JAAUPT010000306.1 GCA_012032965.1 Nitrospira sp. | reverse complement strand
CATTATTCCCGCGAAGGCCGTTCTCCTTTCAACTGGTGGCGCCGGTCAGATTTTTGCTCGCACCACGAATCCTCCCAATGCGACCGGAGACGGAATGGCCATGGCGTTTCGGGCAGGAGCAGAGCTCCAGGATATGGAATTCGTCCAGTTTCATCCGACGGCCTTGTATCTGCCGTCGAGCCCTCCGTTCCTGTTGTCTGAGGCGATGCGAGGAGAAGGAGGGCAACTGCGCAACAATAAGGGCGAAGCGTTCATGCAACGCTATCATCCGCTCGGTGTCCTGGCCCCAAGAGATATTGTCGCGCGAGCCATTTGGACGGAGATGGCAGCGACGCGGGCGCGACACGTCTATCTCGATGTGACACATCTGGGATCGAATTTTGTGAAGCGACGGTTTCCTACTATCTATGCGACCTGTTTACGTCACGATATCGATATCACTGAGGAATGGATCCCAGTCTCTCCGAGTGCACACTACATGATGGGTGGGGTCGCGACTGATATCAACGGTGCTACGACTCTGCCTGGTCTTTTTGCGGCCGGAGAGGTTGCGTGCAGCGGCGTGCATGGCGCCAATCGCTTGGCCAGCAACTCTCTGTTGGAGGGGTTGGTGTTTGGGATGCGGGCCGGTGCTGCTGCGATCACCTGGGCCACACGCTGTTCGATGCCGGACGTAACTCTTCACGACGAGCGGTTGAAGTGCGGTGGCGCAGGTCAATTAGAAGACGCTGAAAAGTTACGAAGCTCGTTGCGCAGAACGATGTGGGGCCAAGTGGGGCTTGTCCGTTCTCGTGAGTCATTGATTCGGGCGACCGCTCACCTTGCCCGATGGGAACAGATGGTCTCTCAATCCTTCACGACGCGGACCGATCTGGAAGTCAAGAACATGGTTCAAGTGGCTCACTGTGTCGCGGAAGCTGCGCTCTGGAGGGAGAACAGTGTCGGTGCCCACTATCGTTCCGACTGCCCAAAATCTCAACGTCCGGGGTGGAAACTACACAGTCGACTCCAGCTGGGCGAACGGGTTACTGACCAGGCGGGATCGAAGAAACGGAAGAGAGTTGCTGTGCTGCGCCCTCCGAAGACGGGATGACGTGACCGGTCGAAGCGAGGTCGTTCGCAAGAAAGGTTCGATAGTATCGTAAGACCTTGCGAACATACTGTCGAGTCTCCTTGATCGGGGGAACGGTTCGATAGCGATCGACCACATGCTCTCCGGCATTGTAGGCGGCGAGAGCAAGGGGTAGATTGCCTCGAAATCGATCGAGGAGTTGGCGTAAATACTTGGTTCCCCCTCCGATATTGTCCTCGGGGTTGTAGAGGTCTCGTACATCCAGCCGGACTGCCGTCTGTGGCATCAATTGCATCAATCCAATCGCTCCAGCCCGAGAGACCGCGCGGGGGTCAAAGTCCGACTCGGCCTTGATGACGGCACGGATCAGGGCGGGGTGAAGTTGATGCTCTCGTGAAAATCGGCTGATCATCGGCTCCAACTCTTTTTCTGAAATGACTGGGTGCAGCCTGTTCGGGTGGAGGTCAACCCGGCGGTACCGAACATCAGAGGGGACGTTGGTTAAGGAGATCGTCCCCTTTGCATCAATGTATTGGTAGATTTCTGCGTGGAGACCTGGAGCTGCAGACGTCAGGCTGCTGCCGAGCATTATGATGGTTACCAGGGCGGTCCATCTGCGAGAGCAGGTGAGTGGAGATCTGTCCTTCAGCATGATCAAACGATAGCAGTCTGTAACAGACTGTCAAGGAAATGCAGATCTTAGGTCGGTAGAACTGCTGGACATGGAGAAAAACAGGAAGATTGGCGGTTCACGACGAGCCGATAGGTTCCAAAAATCGCTCACGTGTCTCCAGAAATCGCGCTTTTAGCTTCGAAGTGATTGAGCCTGGTTTTCCACATGGAATCCTTCTGGTGTCGACCATGGAGACGGGCATGATTTCCATGCTGGTGTTGGTGAGAAAACATTCGTCGGTGCGATACAACTGGTCGACAGTAAAGTGTCCCTCTTCGATACGGATGTGGAGTTCCTCCGCCAGTCGAATCACAATTCCTCTGGTGATGCCATCAAGCAAGCCACACTCCAGGGCGGGGGTTCGTAGTCGGCCGTCAGTCACGAAGAACAGGTTGCTGATCGTGCATTCGGTCAGGTGTTGCTCCCAATTCAGCAGGACGCTCTCGAATGCGCCCACAGCAATGGCCTCGCGTTTGGCCAAGATGTTGTTCAAAAGTTAAGCGCCTTAATCTGAGGAGACAAGGCACTCGGCAGGTTTCGTTTGGTGGAAGCGACAATGATATTGACGCCGCTCTCATAGAGTGCTGATGCAGGAGGGACAAGCGGTTTGGCCATGACAACAACAGTCGGCGAGGGACAGAGCGCTGGATCCAGGCCGATGTCTCCAGCTCCTCGTGAAACCGTGATGCGCAGATAAGCATCTTGTTGATCGGTCCCAACGTTGTTGTGAGCCATGGCTTTATGCAGAATGTCAGTCCACTCCTTCATGGGAATCGGGATCGTCAACCCAATGGATTCCGCGGAACGAAATAGCCGTGACAGATGTTCATCCCGCATGAAGAGACGGGGGCCGTAGGACCGAATCGTTTCATAGACTCCATCTCCGTACAGAAATCCATGATCGAAGACGGAAATCAGGGCATCGTGTTCTTGCACGAACTTGTCATTCAGGTAGATCCACATCTCGCTATGAAAACGCGCTGAAAAAGGCTTGGGCTTTATGAATGGTTTCTTCGTACTCACACGCCGGGTCGGAATCGGCCACGATTCCTGCTCCGACCTGAAGAGAGGCCTCGTCGTTCATCATCACGAGCGTGCGGATCAAAATATTGAAATCGAGGTCCCCACTCCAGCTGAGGTAGCCCATCGATCCGGTGTACGGACCGCGTCGGACTGGTTCTAATTCCTCGATGATTTCCATGCAACGAATCTTGGGGACACCGGTAATCGTTCCTCCTGGGAACATGGATTTCAGCAGGTCGAAACCGGTGACGTGATTCCGCAAGGTGCCTGACACCTGTGAGACCAAGTGGTTGACGTGGGAATATTGCTCCAACGTCATGAGTTCGTCCACGCGAACGCTGCCATATCGACATACACGACCGAGGTCATTCCGTTCGAGGTCTACCAACATAATATGTTCGGCGCGCTCTTTTTCATTTCCGTGCAGTTCCGTGACAAGCTGCTGATCAGCCGTAACTGTTTTCCCGCGTGGTCTAGTTCCGGCGATCGGTCTGGTGTCGGCGCGACGACCATCAAGGCGAACAAGCCGTTCAGGAGATGAACTGATGAGGCGAACGGCATCGAACCGGAGTATCCCTGAGAAAGGGGAAGGGTTCAGCGTCCGCAGGCGGTGATAGGCGGATAAATCGGTTTGAAGTTCTCCCTGAGTCAGCGCCTCGCAGCTCACCTTGAAACGATGTGAAAGGTTAGCTTGGTAGATGTCGCCGGATGCGATGTATTCCTGGCAATGTCGGACGCTCTGCATATAGGACGACCGCTGTTGTTCGGGAGCGAACGTAAGGCGTGCCAGCTCGCCATATCGGGGTTCAATCTTGGCGGACTTGCTCAGCTGGGCTTCGAATGCGGCAAGGCG
>JAAUPT010000305.1 GCA_012032965.1 Nitrospira sp. | reverse complement strand
TCCGTCATGAATTCAGAGAAGCGCTGGGTATTTGGGTATTCCTCAGGCAAATCGTTCGGTTGAAGGACCATGTATGTTTCCCACAATTTGTGCCGCATCTCGAGATACTCAACAAAGGAACTGTGGTTCAAAATACGCGACTTCCTGTGTGTCAGGAGGCTACCAATAAGATTTTTGAGCTTTTGTTTGCCTTGGCCTTGCTTGACCTGAGCGATGAAGTTGTTCTTGACCATCCTTCCTTGGCTAATGGTGATAACCCCGATGTTTTAGCGACGATTGACGGCCAATGCTGGGGCTTCGCATGCAAGACTATCTATGGGTTATCCGGGAAGACTTTTTACGACAATCTGAAGAAAGGGGTGGAGCAGATTGAAGCAGCTCCCAAGGCCCAGGTTGGCACTGTGGTAATGAATTTTCGCAACATCATCAGCCATGATAAGTGCTGGCCTATCGACAACGAAGCTGAATATAGCAATGGTGCGGAACCACGTTTTGCTGCATTCGATCGGCCAGAGGAATTTGTTCGTGAGTATATTTCGGAAGTGGTCACGCAAAAGCATCGCCAGGTAGTTGCTGAGATTGGTCTTTCCAACATTATGAAACTATTTTCCGGCTTGAGTTCTAACTCCAAGTGCAACACTGCATGCCCGAAGGGGTTACGGTGTTGCCATGCACACGAGATCGTATCGACACCTGAGTGCTGAAGAACGTGAGACTGTGAGTCTGGGACTGGCCCGCGGTCATTCGATCCGAGCGATGGCCCGGATCTTGGGACGAGCCCCGAGCACCGTAAGCCGCGAGGTGAGTCGCAACGCCACACGCGGCCACCCCTATCGCGCTTGTACGGCTCAGACACAGGCTGCCGCCCGGGCCTGTCAGCCCCGGCGACTGCGGAAACTGGCAGACGCGTGGTTGTGGCGCTATGTCAGGAGGTATCTGATGGCGGGGTGTTCGCCGGAGCAGATTGCCGGGCGGCTCCGCCGCGCGTATCCTGGCGACATGCGCAAGCAGCTGTCCGCCGAAACTATCTATGCGGCTCTGTATGTGTTGCCGCGTGGGGCCTTGCGGATGGAATTGTTGGCGGCTCTGCGTCAGGCCCGTAAGGTGCGTCGGCCACGCACGCGGGGGACCGACCGCCGCGGCCAGATTCCCAACATGACGCCGATTATCGAGCGACCCGCCGAAGTCGCAACCCGGACGGTGCCGGGCCACTGGGAAGGCGACTTGCTCAAAGGTGCGCGCAACCGATCGGCTGTCGGTACCTTGGTCGAGCGGACGACGCGGATGGTCATCTTGGCCAGAATGGACGGAACGGATGCGACGAGTGCTCGACGGGGCTTCACCACGAAGCTCCGGCATGTGCCTGCCTCGCTGCGAAAAACGCTGACCTATGATCGGGGCAAAGAGATGGCGGAACACGAACAGCTCGCACACCGCCTCTCGATCCAGGTGTTCTTTGCCGATCCGCATAGCCCTTGGCAACGCGGGACCAACGAGAATACCAATGGCCTGTTGCGCCAGTACTTGCCCAAGGGAACAGACCTGTCCGCCTATACCCAGCGAGAGTTGAACGCCATTGCCCATCGGCTCAACACGCGCCCACGGAAATGCCTCGGCTTTGCCACGCCCCTGGAAGTCTATGCGCAGCTGCGCCATCATTCACCCGTTGCACTTGGAACTTGAAACCGCCCATCAAAGAACTCGGATCAGCTCAGGTTGTTGCGAATCATGCGGCAGCAAGAGTGAGGTGTCAAGGCAGAAGACGGTGCGCTGATGTTGCTGATTTGCACATGCGTAGGTTTGATCTGACAGACAATGTACGAGTGCACACGCCTGCCGGTCTCCCTGGGACGTGCTCGGGTCGTACAGGAGAACCGCCTACCAGAGAACGCAGGCGTTGAACGGCCGCGTTTCAAGTCGGTGCTCGCCCGGTTTGAGTCGGATTCGTCAGATCAGCAGTCTGGGCGATGGTCCTGTAGGCACGCCAAGAAGGAGGGATGCGGGCGGGGTCCAGGACTCAGAAGTCGTGCAGTGTATCTCTCCAAATCGAGCACTCGCGTCGCATATTCCTCAATAACATTTGGTACCTTTGTTGGGATTTAACCATTTCTCCGTCAGCGGTCACGTGGAGACTATTCTGACATACCTCAAGTCCCCAAGTCCCATTGATCCGTCCTGTGCTTACCGATCCCCTCACCCATTCGGTGTAGCCGAAAATTCACTCTTCTGGGCGATGGCGAAGGAACGTTCCGCTTATTAACATGTAACCAGCATAGAGGACGGTCCATACACTCTTCTACGGAAATTAGGACGTTTCAAACGAGGAGGTGTTCTATGAGTGATCTACATTTAAAGGACGTGAAGGACGACCTCATGCACGAGCCAGGATGGGTGTATTTGTATGCCGTGATTCTTATCGGGATCGTTGGATTTGCGCTCTATTCCGCCGGTTTCATGGGATGAGCAGTGAGGAGCGGATTACCGCAAAAGGTACCAAACGCGACATGAGGTTTTCGGTCCTTGGAGCCCCCCAAATTGACGGCCTGCATGTCGCGAAAGGATGGGACTGGCAACATGACCATCCTTCAAGAGTGATCAAGGGCTTCGGGAGAGTTCTTTGAGCGAAGTGGTCCCTGTGCTGGAATTTCACCCAGTTGCGCAAAGGACCGATGCCCTTCTCACGGATCTTAAGAATGGACGACTTTGGACACCATCTGCGTTGACAGCCGCCGCCAATAGCGCGAATTGATAGTGCGCCGGGCGGCGAAGGGGAAGCAGGCCTTCACGTTTCTCCGGAGGGTGTTTTTATTTTGTCTACCAGTTCGCACGTATCGCTTATAGGCAAAAGCGTAGGTGATCTGACAGCCGATGTAAGGGTGCACACATATTGACCGGCAAGTCTCGGCCACTTTGCGACAGTCGCTACGGCAAGCTCCGCGCCGGAAAGCTGCCGTTCATTGGAGGTGGTGCGCTCTACGCTTGGCTAGATTTGATAAGAGTCTGCTGGGGGAAGGTGTCAAAAACAACACGTTTTGAGACATTGAGAGGATATCGCACTAAAACCATGATGACTAACCGATTCGCCCTTTTCTCGGCGGTGCATCCCTTATAAGAGTCTCAGGCCCTCGAGGGGTGGAGGATGTGCCGGTTGGGGGCAGCCTAGATTTTCCCCTATTTTCGCCGACCAGCTACCCGATTTTAGGAAATCCTGCCATACGAGCCACATATCTCAAAGAAATATGCGTGCGATCTAAGCCTTAGTGGGACTACAGGATCGCTACAAGCCGCCTAGTCTACGTTTGTCCAACTGCTACACTTATAGCGACTCCTCTGGTTCTTGGGCCTGAATGAAGGGTTGGCTATATTGGATCTCAATGAAAGGCTCATCAATTATTTGAGCTCGCTTGCTGATAGGATCCCCCTGTGGAAGGCAGCTGGCCCCTTGCCTCTTGCGGCTGTGTTCATTTGGTTACTTACAAGACTCGATAAGGATACACGAAGACATGTTGAATTGCGCAGACATCTGTGGGAATCGACATCTACGTATGAGAGTGAATTCAGTAAGGTTAAATCGCGAGGACTGTTAGGCTATCTGATTATTTATAGGTTTTTTTCTCGTCGG
>JAAUPT010000304.1 GCA_012032965.1 Nitrospira sp. | reverse complement strand
AACAGATCGTCGACTACTTTACGAAAGGCGTGGCCAAAGGTGCCGTCAATATTCCTTCCGTCGCTCCGGAATTGTTGCCTCGGCTCCAACCATTTCTCACACTGGCTGAAAAACTCGGCTCGCTCCAGACGCAACTCGTTCAGGCAGGAACCGAACGAGTCGTCGTGGAATACAGCGGAGAAGTTGCCACACTCTCGATTGCGCCCTTGACGATCGCTGTCTTAAAAGGCTTACTCAATCCAATCATGCAGCATCCGGTAAATTATGTGAACGCACCGCTCGTCGCAAAGGAGCGAGGGATCGAAGTCAAAGAAATTAAGAGCACGGACGCAGGCGATTTCACGAGTCTCATACGCGTTCGAGTTGAAGCCGGCAAATTGTCCCACCAGGTGGCGGGGACGCTTTATCACAAGAAAGAGGCCCGAATTACAGAGATCGACCAATTCAAGGTGGAAGTCGTACCGGAAGGACACATGTTGTTCATACACAATGTCGATCGTCCGGGTGTGATTGGGATGGTTGGAAAGGTATTGGGGGATCAGGGCATTAACATTCTTCGGATGCAGTGCGCATTGGAGAAGCGAGGAGGGGATGCTTTGCTGATCATCGGCTCCGATACGGAATTTCCATCGTCAGCATTGGACCAAATCCGCTCGAGCTCAAACATTCTGTCCGTCAAGATTGCAAACCTCTCGTAGTCTGTTCGACATTAGGTTCTTATGGCCTCTGCTCCTCCGACGCGTCGGCTTTCTTCGGGGGAGCGTGCTCCTTCGCATGAGCACGCATTGGTTCCTGTGGGAATGGCTACCATCCTTCCGGAGGCTGCCCGCCACGTCAGGCAGCTCGAGTCCGAGCTGCTCAGATACTTCTATCATTATGGATACGACGAAATTATCCTCCCGACATTCGAATATTTTGACGTCCTTGCGCCAGGCCTCGAGCCTGCACTATTAGAGAACTCCTACAAGATCGTTGATCGGACGACCGGTCGTATTCTGCTACTGAGACCAGACGTTACAGCACAAATCGCACGGACTGTCGCGATGGGCATGTTAAGCACTCGCTTGCCGTTGCGGTTATCGTACCGGGCAACCGTCTTTCGTTATGAGCCCGAACATGTCGGTCGAGATCGAGAACTCTTTCAAGTCGGAGCGGAACTGATTGGAGCTGATGACCCGTCTGCCGATTGTGAGATCATCATGCTGATGATCGAAGCCTGCGCCAGGTTGGATTATCTTCCTTTAAGATTTCACTCGGGCACGTAGGGTTTTTCAAGGGGCTGCTGGTGCGTGCTGGGCTGTCTGCAGAAGGCCAAAAGCTGGCGGAGCAGGCGGCGGCCAGAAAGGATTTCCCCTGGCTGGGAGAAATTCTCGCACGGGAGCAAGTCGGCAAGCGATCCGCGCAGGCAATTTTAGATGCGCTGGAGCTATGCGGAAAGGCGGATGTCCTCTCAAAAGGGCGCGTCCTGGCCAGAGGCGAACAACCACTCGTCCAAGCATTGGACAGATTGGCTCAGGTTTACGAGTCGCTCTGCTCGATGGGGTTCCAGGATGTCGTGCTACTGGACCTTGGAGAATTCAGAGGATTCGATTATTACGATGGGATTGTCTTTGATGTCTTCACGGATGGGATTGGGATAGAGCTTGGCGGTGGCGGGCGCTACGACCACCTCATTGGACGCTTTGGTCGCGATATTCCATCGACTGGATTTGCGCTCAACGTTGATCGGCTTTTCCGTGGGCTGAACCTAGTTGAGACCGCCCGGACGATGACGTCAGCGGTCCTGGTGGTCGGTCCTGTTACGATGACGAAGGAACTCGTATCTGCCACTCGACAACTACGCCAGGCGGGTGTTCGCGTGATTCAACGAACCGTTTCAGCATCGAGCCAAGATCTAGTCGGTGCGGCCGCCGATGCTGGACTCAAAGCCGAAATCCCGATCACCATCGTGATGGGAGCGGACCAATCTAATCGCGGGCACGTTGTCGTACTATCCCGCCAACAGATCTGTGATAGGAGAGCCGGCCGTTCTCCTCTTCACAAGAAAACGATGTCGATGAACGATCTTATTGTGAGCCTACGCACTGACCGAAAAGGGGTGTCATGAAATCTGCCGGCATGGTTGATCTCTCTCAACCAAAGCTCCCGCCACAGAATTTGGAGGCAGAGCAGTCTGTGCTTGGTGCCATTCTCCTCGATAACGCAGCTATGCCGAAGGCGATGGAACTGCTCGTTGAGGAAGATTTCTATCGGACGGCTCACAAACGAATCTACCAAGCCATGCTGGAGCTGTCCGACACCGGTGAAGTCATCGATCAAATCACGTTGACCGAACGGCTCAAGTCTCGCGGAGAGCTTGAGGCGGTCGAGGCGCCTCCTATCTCGCAGAACTTGTCCAGATGGTTCCAAGTTCGGCCAACATTCGATACCACTGCAAAATCGTCCGTGACAAGGCGGTCGCCCGTCAGTTGATCAGTACATCCACGGAAGTGTTGACCAGGGGGTATGAAGGGACCGCCTCTATCGATGACCTTCTCGATTTTGCCGAACGATCGGTCTTCAGCATCGCACAAGGCAAGCTCGATCGTGCATTCAGCCCTATCAGTCAGGTCATCAAAGAGAGTCTGGATGTCATCGATAAGCTGTCAAAACGAAAAGAACATGTTACTGGTGTCCCGACCGGCTACTATGACCTTGACGATATTACTGCCGGGCTTCAAGCTTCCGACTTGGTGGTGGTCGCCGGACGCCCCAGCATGGGGAAGACGAGTCTGGCATTAGGATTTGCCACGCATGCTGCCATCCATGCCAATACCGTCGTCGGCATTTTCAGCCTGGAAATGTCCAAGCCGCAGATCGTGCTGCGCATGCTCAGCTCCGAAGCGCGGGTGGATTCGCACGCACTACGAACGGGGAAACTTCAAAAAGAAGATTGGTGGCGGTTAGCAGAAGCGGCAGGACGGTTGGAGCAGGCACCGATCTTTATCGACGATACCGGTGGGATTACCGTGCAACAGATGCGAGGCAAAGCCCGTCGCCTCAAGGCTGAAAAAGGGCTCGATTTGCTCATCGTGGATTATTTACAGCTCATGCAAGGCCGAAGCGATTCCGAATCTCGTCAGCAGGAAATCTCCGATATCTCCAGATCGTTGAAAGCGTTAGCCAAGGAACTCAACGTCCCGGTGGTCGCCCTGTCGCAGTTGAGCCGAGCCGTGGAGGCGCGCAAGCCTCCGATCCCCATGCTGGCAGATCTCCGTGAGAGCGGGGCTATTGAACAAGATGCCGATGTCGTGATGTTTATCTACCGGGAAGATGTGTACGATCAGAATTCTGAACGTAAAGGAATCGCCGATATCATCGTGAGTAAACATCGCAATGGGCCCATCGGAAAGCGAGAACTGTTTTTCCAGGACCGCTTTGCCAAATTTGAAAGCCTTGATCTGCGCGAAGCCTAACCCTGGTTTGCGCAACGTTCCAACAGTCGGTATAATCTTCGGTGTTCCTCCTTTAGCCCACATCCGAACAATCGCCTGTAGGGGCACCCCGCATGATTTGGAACAGACGCTCTTCTGGTCATGACCTCACAGTCCTTGCGATAAAACTGACCATTCTCTTTCTTCCCTGTGC
>JAAUPT010000303.1 GCA_012032965.1 Nitrospira sp. | reverse complement strand
ATGGCAGTTTTGTTCGTGGTTCGACCCGTGGTGATGGCAGTCTCGGTGAGGATATCACCATCAATCTCCGCACGATTCGCTCATTGCCTCTACAGTTGCAGGATGGGATGCATCCTGATCATCTGGCCGTGCGTGGCGAAGTCTATATGCGTCTTGGCGACTTTCACGCGCTGAATCGACGTATGACGGAACGGGGACTGGACGCGTTCGCTAATCCGCGCAATGCCGCTGCCGGCTCTCTTCGGCAGCTTGACTCCCAGATTACCGCCTCTCGTCCACTCGTTGTCACGTGTTATGACGTGATGGCGATGACGGGGCCTCGTCCGGAATCACACTGGGCTGAACTCGAGGCCTTGGCTCAGTGGGGGCTCCCTGTCCCTACTCTCCGACAGCGATGCGACGGCATCGATCAGGTCTTGGAGTTTCACCGAGAGACGGAGCGGCAACGCGAAAACCTTACCTACGAAATTGACGGCGTGGTGGTGAAGGTCAACCGCGGAGACTGGCAAGCCCGCTTGGGGATGAAATCCCGAAGCCCTCGTTGGGCTGTCGCCTTCAAGTTTCCTCCGCGGAAGGAAATCACCGAGGTGCAGGACATCGCCATCTCCGTGGGTCGAACCGGAACCTTGACCCCCCTTGCTCTTTTGAAGCCGGTGGAAGTCGGTGGCGTGACCATTAGTCGCGCGACGCTCCACAACGCCGACGAAGTGGCCAGAAAAGATATCCGGGTCGGCGACACCGTGCGGGTCGAACGCGCCGGGGACGTGATCCCGGCGATCGCCGAACGGATACCGCTCTCGAATCAAACCAGGTCCGACCCCTTTGAGATGCCCAGTTCCTGCCCGATATGCGGCTCCGCCATCGCAAGAGAGGGCGCCTATTACTACTGTACGGGCCAGGCCTCCTGCCCAGCTCAACTAAAGGGCGCGATTGAACATTTTGGATCGAAGGCTGCGCTCAACATCGAAGGCCTGGGCAAGAAAACCGTCGCTCAATTGGTGGATCGAGGACTTGTGAAGGATCTGTCCGATCTGTATCGACTCGATCGGGAGCAGCTCTTAAGGCTCGAAGGATTTGCGGAACGTTCCACAACTTTGCTGCTGGACGCCATCGCGCAGAGCAAGACGATGCCTCTCGACCGTTTTTTGATGGGGCTTGGAATCCGTCAAGTCGGGCAACATATTGCCAAAGTGCTTGCGCGTGAGTTTGGCTCGCTCGATGCGATTATGTCGGCCGACCGAGATCGGTTCCAGAGGATCAGGGAAATCGGACCAGAAATCTCGGAGAGCTTGTACTCCTACTTCCAAGAAAGTTCGAATCGACGAGTCATCAACCAATTAGCGGACCTAGGCCTTTCGATCGTGCCCCTTTCTACACTTCAGAGCGCAACGGATCTTCCCTTTTCAGGAAGAAGTTTCGTCTTCACCGGAGG
This sequence comes from Nitrospira sp., assembly GCA_012032965.1. GTDB lineage: Bacteria > Nitrospirota > Nitrospiria > Nitrospirales > Nitrospiraceae > Nitrospira_D. The sequence goes on along the minus strand of JAAUPT010000303.1, from coordinate 2,205 downwards.
ATTGACAGGGATGACGAGGGAAGAGGCCGCAGCACTCGTTGAACGGCTTGGCGGCACGGTGTCATCCCGTGTCAGCAGAAAAACGACCTACGTGGTGGCGGGCGCCGAATCTGGATCCAAACTCGATCAGGCAATGAAATGTGGAGTAAGAGTTCTCAACGAAGAGGAATTTGAACGCTTGCTGAATCGGTCAGAGAAAACATAGAGTCATACGGGAACTTCGACTGGGACAACCACCTTCTCTTCTTTAAAGATGTGCACACTCCGGATCGACCGAGGATCGGCCTCGTGAACGACTAAGCGGCAATTCTCGATTCGAATCTCCTCTCCGGCCGATGGGATTCGTCCGAGATTCTCCTGGATAAGCCCACCGATGGTCAGGGCTTCATCTCCCCCAAGGTCGACCTTGAGGAAATCATTCACCTTCCGCACCTCGGTCCGTCCATGAACGAGGATTTGGTTCTTCCCAATACGTTTAATGAGCTCTTCCGTGATATCCGTTTCATCGACGATTTCACCGACCACCTCTTCGAGGAGATCCTCAAGGGTCACGAGACCCATCACGCCGCCAAACTCGTTCACCACGACACCCATATGCCGTTTTTCCTGTTGAAACTGCTTCATGAGGTCATCCGCCGTTTTCCCAGCCGGCACGAACAGCGGCGGGTGGGCGATATCCCTTAGCCGCAATTCCGTTCGTCCCTTTGCCAACTCGGTGAGCGCCTTGGTCTTTGAGAGAATGCCCGTAATATTATCGAGCGTACCGTCATAGACCGGGATTCTAGAATACTTGGAATTAAAGAGCTGCTCCTGCGCTTCCTTGAGTCGAAGATTCCCATCGAGCGAAAAGACATAGATGCGTGGCGTCATCGCGTCTTCCGCCGTAATGTCCTTCAGCTGGAACACATTCTTGATCATCTTGACTTCCTCGGATTCCAGCTCCCCGGCCTTCCCACCCTGATCGAGCATGATTTTCAGCTCTTCTTCCGTGACCAAAGGATGAGTCAACCCCTTCCCACCCGTCAACTTATAGATCAACGGCACCATCAAGAAAAGAATCGGTTGCAACATCACCTGAACCCAGGAGATAGGGTAGGCCAACGTTAACGTCACAGGCACGGAAAATTTTGCCGCCAGCGTCTTGGGAATCACGTCAACGGATACGAGGAGAACGAAGGTCAATATACCGACCATGACCGCAATGGCTTCTTCAAAAATGTTCTTCTCTCCGAATGCATTCAAGGTAATGAAGGTGGCGAACATCGGGATTGCCGTGCTGACCAGACGATCGCCCACAAGAATGGTGGAAAAGAGCCGTTGGGGATCACTCCTGAGTTGTAGGGCTTTTTCGGCGCGCTTGCTGCCGTTTTGAGCCAACGCTCTCAGCCGTGTTTCGTTGACCGAGAAAAAGCCAATCTCGGCTGTGGAAATAATGGCAGATAACCCTATCAACCCTAAAAGGATGAGGATGTCCATCGCCGTCTTATATTAGGGACGCTGAACCAGGATGGCAGGCCTGATGAGAAGCCGGGTGTCTCCCAGAGGAGACCTCTTAGCCCACCCTTCAGAGGATCTTAAGATTAAAATGACCGAGCAACCTAAAATAGGAGTCACAGTCGTTACATCTACCATAGGGATCACAAGCAGGCAAGCAATTCAAAACATGTTGTTGAAAAATCAACCGGTTCCAAAACGTCATTCCTACAAGAACGGGCTCCGGCAAGTCTTCTCAGCATCTTGACCTTAGTCTATCCATCATCCCGAAACACTAGTGATCGGAGACGAAACGCACGATCGAAACGATTTGCAAACGTCTGCGCCTCCGATTCGTGCAGAAACCGACCAAACTGAACACGGTAACGGCGCCCCTCTGGTAGATCGACCTGAATGATCCGTCCATCGGGAAAATCTCGTTGAATTTGCGCATACAACGCCCGTGCATTCTGAAGGTCTGCGAAGGCTCCAACTTGAACTCGTAACGGACCCATCCCTTCGGGTTGGGCAACATAGTCAATGACTCGAAGCTCTACCCGGTCGGTTCCGTTGCCGACCATATCGAGAGCCTGAGCTCCAGCCAATGAAAGATCCAAGATCCGCCCCCTCGCGAACGGCCCGCGATCATTAATCCTGACTGTGACCTGACGACCTGAGGTCAATGAATGGACCACAACGACGGACCCTAGTGGCAGCGTCCGATGCGCAGCC
>JAAUPT010000302.1 GCA_012032965.1 Nitrospira sp. | reverse complement strand
TGCGCGGCTCCGCCTGCGTGTTGTCAACCGGCGGCGGTGCCTTTCTGTCGGAGGTCAACCGAAACGCGATCTCCAGGCATGGTGTCGCGGTCTGGCTCGATGCGGATACCGATCTTTTGTGGAGCCGGGTGCGGCACCGCGACACGCGACCCTTGCTGCGTACCGCCAACCCGCGCGCCACTCTGGAGGAGCTGGTGGCCAAGCGTGTCCCCGAATACAGCAAGGCCGATCTGCGGGTGCCTGTGCGCCGCCCGTCTCGATCGAGATGATCCAGAAATTCGTCGCCGATCACTACAGCCTCAAGATCACGCGAGATCAAGGCCAAGAACTTGATGCGGCAGGAGCACAAAGAGTACGTCATCCAGGACGGAGACATCTTGCTGATTCGGCATAATTAATTAGGCACCGCCGAGTCGGGCCTTCGTCTTGCTGTATTGCACATTGGCAATCGCGGACTGCACGCTAGCATCGCAACTGAACGTCAAGAGCCAAGGGTGAATGCTGCTGAGGCTTTCATCACAACTGTTGCGAGAATCGCAAGTGCTAACACATGACCTGGACACCAGGACCATGTTGCGTATTCGGCGAGGAAGAAAACGCGAATCGGAGACCACTGTACTCTGTAAAGAATCCGGCGACCAATTCGCTTTCCGCTTCGGGCAAATCGAATGGAACGCGGTTCGTCTCGGCCACGGATGAGATCACATAGACGACAAAGGCGAAAATCTGAGGGGCCGGAAGGGCGAAAAGATACCAGTTCCAAAACCATCCTGCTTGGGCATCGGTGATCTCCACCAAGCTGAGCGAGCCCGTTAGGAGTACCACGCCGATGATGGACAGCCCGACGTTGAGTTCATAGCTGATGATCTGTGCCGCCGAGCGCAACCCTCCGAGTAAGGAGTACTTACTGTTGGATGCCCACCCTCCGAGAATGATGCCATAGGCACCGATCGAGGCGAAGGCTAAGATGTACAGGATGCCGATATTGATGTCGCTGATCACGAAGGGTTTGACGGTGATGCCGCCGATCTCGAGCGTCCAGTTCGGGCCCCATGGGATGACGGCAAACCCAATGAACGCAGGAATCAAGCAAAGGACGGGCGCCATCGTAAAGAGGAACTTATTGGCGCCGGCAGGGATGATGTCCTCCTTAAAAAACAGCTTGATAGCGTCCGCGAACGGTTGGAGGATGCCGTATGGTCCCACTTCCATTGGACCCATGCGGTCCTGCATCCATCCCAACACTTTTCGCTCGGCCAACGTGAGGAGGAGCACCGTGACAACTACGATGCCCATGACGGCGGCGATTTGGGTAAGAGATATGGCAAGACGCAACCCGAATTCACTCACAATAAGACTCCTGGATTAGCATAGTCATGAGCAAGCAATAGCCTCGTCACGCAACCTTCATCATAGACACTGTTGCTGCCTTGAACGCTGGCACGTGTGTGATTGGATCTATCGAGCACTCGAACAGGCCGACGGCAGCTTGGCCGAAGTGATCCGGAAACCACGCCGTGCCTTGAGGCACCCGTTCCATGATTTTTATCTCGGTCGTCATTTCTCCGGAAGTGCTGCAGAGGCGGACACGATCCCCATCCATCAATGCAAAGCGGGCGGCGTCAGCTGGATTAATCCGGAGCCGGCCATGGCCTTCCAGCTGTAGCAGACCTTTCGAACGAGTGGAGAGCTTCCCAGAATGGAACAGGCTCTGCCCAAATCCTATCTGTAGGGTGCCATCCGGCCTGGATTTCGGTGCGATGAGTTGGTAGCGCGTCGTGAGATCCGGCTGGTACCCCTCGCTGAGGTAACGGTCCATCGCTGTAGGATCGACTTTAGGAGGCAACGGTGTGGGTCCAAGCGACGTATAGCCGGAAACGGCACCTCGGATTTCCTTCAGGATGTCTTTGCTCTCTGCGTACTCCATCGGCATGCCTAACAGGATGGACAGGGCGGCAAAGACCTCCCAATCTGGGCGGCTTTCTCCGATCGGCTCAATCGAAGGACGAACGGCTTGCACATGTCCTTCAGTATTTGTAAACGTCCCGGCTTTTTCCATCGAAGAAGCTGCAGGCAACACAACGTGGGCCAGGGCTGCCGTCTCAGTCAAAAACAGTTCCTGGCAGACGAGAAGATCCAACTTTCGTAACGAATCCTCTGCTCGTATCGGTGCGGGAAGACTGGTCACGGGATTCTCCCCCACAATAAACATCGCTCTGAGGGACCCTGCTTGGGCACGATGTAACATATCGACGAGGGAAGCTCCGACGGCGAGTGGTAGGTCGCTCTTCCATAGGTGCATGAATCTCTCGCGGTCCGCAGCATTGTCGGCGAAGCAGGCCCCCGGAAGGAACTCGGCAATGGCGCCCATTTCGACGGCACCCTGGTCATTGTTTTCCTCTGCCAATGGTGCAAACCCGCAACCAGGCTGGTCCAATTTGCCTGTCAGCATAAGCAGATCGAGAAGAGTCAAGGAGCCGGCGTACCCTCGCTCGCTGCGTAGGAGCGCTTGACCTGCCAGAACAATCACTCGGCGTCCCGCTGTCAGTACCTTGGCGGCTTGTATGAACGAATCAGACTCGATGCCGGTGGCTCTATGAAGATCTTGCCACGAGAACGCTCGCAGGGCGGTCGTGACGGCCGTAACATACGCAGGGTAACGTTGTGAGATATTCTGCGGTATCAGATTTTCCTCAAGGACGGCTTTCAAGAGGCCAAGGATACCATTCTGCATCTCGCTGGGTGGGATGCGAAAATGATGATGTGAAAGATTGGTGATGTTACTCATCGTGTCGATGACGGGCTCCAGCGATTCAATGGTGATCAACATTGCCCGACGTTTTTTTACCGCTCTTTGACTTTGAGTCCTGTGATGGGATTGGTCTCCGTGATGTTCGTGCCGACGAGTACCAGCACATCGGCATCCAGAACATCCTCGAACGTGACGGTCCATCGATGCGTCCCTTGGACGAGTCGCATCGCGTGCAGACCGTTGACGTGCCCGTACCGGGCGCTGCTGTCGATATTGTTGGTGCCGATGGCCCCGCGCATAAATTTCTGAAAGACGTACAACTCTTCGTTCGTACAACGGCCTGAGATCAATCCTCCGAAACCCTGGCCTCCATGTATATCCTTAAGCTCGCTGACACGGTTGGCGACGTATTCGAGGGCTTCTTCCCATGTCGTTTGCACGAGTGTGCCGTTTCTCCGGATCAGCGGGTGGGTTAAGCGGTCGGGGTGGCTGGCCGCATGGAAGCCAAAAAACCCACGAGCACAGAGGTCCCCATTATTTCGACCGGCTCCATGCGCGGAGTTCACCTCGATGAGTTCCTGGTCCTTCGTCTGGACGGTCATCTGACATCCATCTCCGCAGTATCCGCAGATGGTCTCGGCTCGTTTCAACATCCAGGGTCGATACTCGTACATCGAGAGCCGGCTGGTAATTGCTCCGACCGGGCAGATTTGCACGCAGCCACCGCAGAACTCGCAATCGAGCGGATGCGGACCGAAGTGCTGTCCACCTCGGTTTATCTGGAGCTGTCGATGGGCAACCTCGAAGCAGCGGTGGCCGTGTCGCTGTTGATGGTCGTCGCGGCGGCGGTCGTGTTGGCAATCGTTCGCATCTGGGGCCGCGATT
>JAAUPT010000301.1 GCA_012032965.1 Nitrospira sp. | reverse complement strand
CCGAGATCTCGGGTATGCGGTCATGTTGAAGCCGTTGCCAGGCCATCAAGAGGTTCATGAGGCCTTTCTTTGGATGCAGGCGACCTAAAATAAGAGAGCTTTTCATGGTGGGTGGCTTCTCCAAGGGCCAGAGTGGGAAGATCGATGCCGAAAGGGATGACGCAGAGCGGATTGGTAAGCCCATAGCCATGGATGGCATCGGCTTCCGCCGAACAGAGCGCATGAAGACAAGCTGCATTCTTCAGATGGCGGTGTTCGTATATCATGCCTGCAAGCGCCTTCTTCCAATACGAGTGCGCGACGGCCCATGGGTCCAGCATGCCGTGTACGCTGACGAGGTAGGGCCGGTGGGTCAGTTTCGACCACTTCACCGAGGCAACAGAGGGATACATCCATAAACCGTGATTGTGCAGCACATCTGGAGCCGCCAAACGAAGCGCCGACAACAAATCCGGAGCGTATCCGAAAGGTTTATACCCCCGCTGCTGGAGAATATTGACCATAACGGGTCGCCACGACTCACTGTCCTCGTGGACGTGCTCATCGCTGAGGCCGAACACGCTAACGTTGGAACCCCGGCGATGCAACTCGAGCGCGCTCCTTCGGACAACCTCTTGTATCCCTCCACCCTTTCGGGACACCGATGCCGTGACCATGCCGACTTTCATGTGTTCCTCTCGGATTCCGCCATGGCGCAACGATGAACGAACGTTGCATTCCACCCATCGACATGCGTCAATCGATAGCCACATGTCTTGACGCGAGAGACCATATTCAGGATGCGCGGCAAATACCCGTCGTCCAACGGGTTATAGCCTTCGTCGAATTCGACGCACAGGACATCCGGGCGGATGTGGCCGTCGACCAGCGAGGCGAGGATCTCATACTCAGCTCCCTCGACATCGAGCTTGAGCAAAGACACATCCGAATGACCCAAGGTCTGCATCACCGTCTGGAGCGTTCGACAGTCGGCCTCAAAGTAATCGGTGGTGTGCTGTAAATTGACGATCGAGTGTGAAACATGAGCCGGATTTGTCGGTGCATAGAAACGCATGGTGCGGTCTTGGCTCCACAGGCCGATGGCGTGAAAGTGAAGCCGGGCTAGGCATTTCGGATCAAGCTTGTAGTAGAGGTCAACTGCATCATTGATCGAAGTCGGGATGCCGTTGATCGTATTCTGGTGAAGCTGGTCCACATGGCGTTGAGCCCGCGGAGTCGGATCAAAACAATGGACTTCACACCCGTACTGATTGATGAGTTCGACTTCGAAGCTGATATCCTCACCGGCACCTACTCCATAACAGAGCGATTGGTTGCTCAGGAGCCCGTTTGGGATAAACCAACCTCCATAGCCTGTCCCGATCTTTTGGTGAAATAGTGGGCAGTGGTCCAGAAGACGATGCAGGGTGTGTTGGGCTACGCGCCGCTCAACGTTTTCGTACAGCGCCCGCGCGTGTTTCATGAGCCTACTCATCGCCCCTCCTTAACCGAGTGCTCGAGCGGTTCGCACGGAAACACACCATCAAGTGCCGTTGGTCTTTCGCGGCAAGCGTCGCAAGCGCGCAGTGCTTGGCGATGGCATTGATGAACAGGTTGGCATGAGTGGTCGTGTTGTATCGGCTGTTGATCACCGATCGGCAAGCCCCCGTCATCGCCGACTTTAGAGGGATGGGGAACAGGGCGTCGACGATCTTTTCGGCGCAGTCCGACAGGTCATCGTATCGATAAAACCATCCGGTCTCCCCTTCCTTTACAGCTTCCCACTCTGGGAAATGTTCCTCCACCTTGTCGTGTATGAGGACCGGGGTACCGTATCCGAGCGCATGCATGACAGAAAGACCAGCCCCTGATGGAACTACGGCCAGATCGCTGGAGGAGAGCACCAGACCGAGTCGGGATTCGTCGTACGAAGCCCCTAGAACATGCACCAGCTTGGTAAGTTCTAATTCTTCCGCCAGCGATTCCAACACCGGTCGCTCACTTCCGTCACCAACGAAGACAAGATGGACGTTCCTGCCTTGTTTCGCCACAAGATGCAATGCATGCAGGAGCCATGGTAGGCGCTTCACCGGCTGGAGACGCCCCGTGAAACAGATCAACCGCTCCTGCGCACCAATGCCAAGTGAGCGGCGAAATGCCTCACAATCTTCAGGCGCAATCTGTTCGGACACCGCAGCCTGTTCACAGTCGTCCAGGGAGTTATAAATAACGTGTAGCCGGTCTGCCGCGAAGCCCTTTGCAATCAACAGGTGTTTTGCATGATCGCCGTAGAGCAACAACCCTCGGGACAGTCGAAACAACCATGCGCGAACCACCCACTTTATTCTGGACTCCTCACCCTGCAGTCCATGAGTCCACAGCAGAACTGGTATCCCGTAGATGCGCCCGACGATGGTCAAGACCCAGGCTGTTAATTCATAAGGACTTCCCTGTGTGATCACGACGTCCGGTCCGGTACCGGACCACTGCCTTTACGGCAGCTGGTTGCCAAGACAGCAAGTAGCCAAAGGGCAGCCTGACGACGTGCTGTGTGGCTGGTTCGAATTCACACTGGTTGGGAGCGCCGGACAGCGGAAGAAATGGAACGTCGGCCGCCGGATCTGCGAGTACAAGGAAGCGAAATCGCGGATCCGTTCCCAGCTTTTCCAATAAACGTTGCCGGTAATGCGGGATACAGACTTGCTGCAGCACGACGAGAGGAGTGTTATCGGGTGCCGTGTTCCTCATCGAGCGTCCAAGGTTTCTGTCTGCGTATCGAGAGCATCATCGTCGAGAAAGTCTGGAACGAACTCCTCTGCCTCGCCATCGCCATGCGCAAGACCGCTCTCCGCAGCTGCCAATTCGTCATGGGAGAGGACCGGACCGAGAATGCTCAGCAGAAACAGGAGCGAGGTGGGATTGCCCGCGTTGATAAAGTACCGCTCGAAAATCGCGAGCACACAATATCCGCAAGCCAATCCCAAGAGCACGCTGTAACTGAATGTTTGAGAGGGATCTTGATTCCGGCGCCACGTTTTCCACAAGCCCGAAAGCGTGACGAGCAACACCGCCACAAACCCAATCACACCAATCTCCGCCAGCAGCGCCAAGTAACCGTTATGGGCGGACGAGGCGACCTTGAGAACGACTTCGTGCGTCCGAAACCCAACCCCAAGAATCGGATGGCTCAGAAACAGATTCCATGTCGTTTTCCATGTTTCCAGCCGCCCTGACCCGCCCGATTCCAAGCCGCGATGACGGTCCTGAATCGCGAAAAAATCGGTTGTCCCACGGACGACGGCCTCGCTGTAGTATGCTGCCAAAATGGCGCTGCCTACCACGCAGACGACGAGCAATAGATACCCACTGGTTCCCGTGGTCCGTCGGCGCGAAAAGAGGGTGATCGCAAGCCCGAACATCGCCGCTAAGGCTGACGCTCGGGCACCGGTCAAGTAGATGACAGTTCCCATGGTGACAAGAATCGGAATCCGTACGACGGCTCTTCTGATCGCCATGGCCGTGATAAAAACGGACATGGTAATCAACGCAAAACTAGCTGGGTTCAAGATCTCCCTCCCACCCCCAAGCCGACGGCCAGGCATATAATCGTAGAGAGCGAACCCGGAGACGAGTGCCGCCATGACCACGGCATACGTCT
>JAAUPT010000300.1 GCA_012032965.1 Nitrospira sp. | reverse complement strand
ACCTTGTCGCTGAACAATCGTCTGTTCCATCATTCCTTAGAATTCCTCAAATTCCTCTCCCGACGTGCGATGACTATCCCGACCGACAGCGACCTTAGATATCCTTGGGCCATTCGCCCGTGATACCAGCGGCGACGGATCTCTCGACTTTCCCGCTTGTCCAGAGAACGCTCTGGAAATCGAGCGAGCCGCATGGGCCCGCACGGCAGCGATAGAAGGAATATCGGCCTTCTCTGCTTCGGAGAGGGTGAGCTTGAACAAGGCCATCCGGCGCAACAGTTCCTCCGATTGGGCCTTCATGGAGTGACTCGCGCAGGTGATTTCTTCGACTAACGCTGCATTCTGTTGCGTGGTCTGATCCACCTGCATGATCGCTTTATTGACCTGGTCGATTCCGCCAGCCTGCTCCTGCCAGGCCGCGCTGATCTCTGCAATGATATCCGTGACCCGCTTGACGGAAGTGACGATTTCTTCCAGCGCCTTCCCTGATTTATTCACGAGCTCACTGCCGTCGGCGACCCGTTGAATGGACTCATTGATCAACCCTTTAATCTCCTTGGCGGACATGGCCGACCGTTGCGCTAGGTTCCGCACTTCAGCCGCCACCACGGCAAAACCCCGCCCATGTTCACCAGCCCGCGCCGCTTCCACCGCAGCGTTCAAGGCCAAGAGATTCGTCTGGAACGCAATCTCGTCGATCACCGTAATGATGGCTGCAATCTTCTTGCTGCTCTTGTTGATCTCATCCATGGCCGAAATAGCTTGCAGCGTGACGATACCACCCTTATCCGCAGTCTCCCGGGCTTCAATCGCCAATTCGGCGGCCTGCTTGGCATTATCAGCATTCTGCCTCACAGTCTCCGTCATCCCTTGCATCGACGAAGCCGTTTCTTCAAGCGAGCTCGCCTGTTCACTCGTCCGCTGCGACAAGTCGGAATTGCCCTTTTTGATCTCCTCGGACCCGCTCGCGACCGATTCCACGACTTCACGAACGGTGGTGATGGTCTGGATGAGATTCCGCACGACGACATTGACACTGGCCTTCACCTTCCCCAGCTCGCCGCTATAGTCCCCGGCCATCTCCTGCGTGAGATCACTCTCCGCAATTCGGCCAAGGACCGCTTCCACTTCGACCACGAGCCGCTCCATTTCAGCCGCAACCTGCTTCTGTGTCGTGATGTCGGTCGCGATTTCCACGACTTTGAAGGGCTTTCCGTTTACGTCGAGGATGGGGTTGTAGGTGGCTTGAACCCAGACCTCTTTACCGCCTTTACCCCATCGACGATAGGCCCCGCATCAAACTCTCCCTGATTCAATTTATTCCAAAAGGCCGTGTATTCCCCGGAACCGGAATATTCGACATCGCAGAACATGCGATGGTGTCGACCTTTGATTTCGTCAAGCCGATACCCCGTGAGATCTAAAAACATGGCATTGGCGTTCCTGACGGTTCCATCCAAGCTAAATTCAATCACCGCCTGGCCTCGCTCAACGGCTCTGAGGAGCCCCTCCGACTCAATTGCCGCCACCTTTTGCCCGGTAATGTCCGTCGCATATTCCACCACCCTCTGGACTTTGCCCTCTACATTCACGATCGGGTTATAGGAGGCTTGGATCCACATGTCCTGTCCGTTTTTGCGGCGCCTGGGGTAGACGCCACTTTCGTACTCACCACGCCCCAACTTCCGCCACAACTCGATGTATTCACCCCGGTTTGTGTGGGCCGGATCGCAGAACATCCGGTGATGTTTCCCCTCCACCTCCCGGAGCTCGTACCCAAAGCACCGCAAGAAATTCTCATTCGCCGTGATAACCGTGCCGTCCATATTGAACTCGACCACCGCCTGCGATCGGCTAATCGCCGTGGTGACTCCGGAGATCTCTGCCGCCTGCGCCTCTAACGCTTTTACCTGATTGACAGCCGCCGTTTCGAGAGAACCGGCCATACGATTGAAGGCCTCGGCCAATTGACCGACTTCATCCTGAGTCGTCACCGTTGCTCGCGCTGCCAAATTGCCGCTGCTGATGGCCTCGGCGGCCGTGAGAACATTCGTCAGGTTCTTTGTGATGATCTTGGCGATGAGCCACACCACTGCCAGCCCGATCATCGACAAAATCACAAAGACACCGGTCATCGCCAGCGTGAGTTGCGTGGAGAGGGCTTGACTCCCTTGATAACTCTCTTCGGCTTGCTGTTCATTGGTATCGATGAGGGTCTTGGCCTTGGCAAGAAGCGCCTCACGAATCGGGATCAACTCCTTCATCCGAAGCTCACCCGCCGCGTCCTTACTAAACAGCCGACTCAGTTGCAGAACCTTCTCACGGACCTCCTTAAACTTCGACCAATTCCCTTTGAACTCCTCAAAGATCTCACGGTCCGCCTCCGTCGCAATACTGGGCGCATACCTGGCCAGAAGAACGTCCATCTCCTTATCCGTCGTGCTAATCGCCTCCTCCGCATTAGTTACCGATGCTGAATCGTAGGCCTGAACGTGCAGCCCGATCATACCGACCATTTTGTAAACAAGTGCTCGTAAATCGCCAAGATCTCTGACTGGAAGAAGATTGACCTTGTAGATGGTCTCGGCCTGCTGGCTGGTTTTGTACAAGCCCCATATCGAGAGTAGCCCGCACAGCATTACAATGACCATGAACATCCCAGCGATGACCGCCAGCTTCATGACCATGCGCAGATCTTGGAGCTTCTTCACTAGGTTTTCCTCTCTGCTATCTGACAGGCACAATCCTCGGCCGTCTACAACCCATCTGGTGTTCCAGCCCACGCTGAATCCGCAATTGATAGACCCGAAACCTGTGACGGTGCTTTAGAATGTGTGAGGAGGGACTTTGTCGTTTCGACCTGCCGCATGGAGAATTTGGCTTACTCCTGTTGGTGAGGAGACCACCATCAAGACGGGTCTACCAATACAAACGGCGCAACCAGGAGGCTCAGATGCGAGCACTCGTGAGTTGCGCCTTCCACTGACAGGTCTCTCTCCTGCCCGTCCAGGCGATCGAGCCCTGACGCCCGACCAAGCTCCCGTGTCAAGTTCCTGTGTGTTGTTTGATACTCTATCGGTTCGGGATGGAAAACCTTAAACGTCGGGTGGGAGGTCGCAGGAGGTTTCAAGTTCCAAGTTTTTCAACAACATAAAACCTGAAACTCGAAAGCCTTCATGTGTCTTCGCGGAGCACCTGCTCAATCTTGCGTCGGAGAAGTCCCAGATCATTCGACCGAAACGACGATTTGGTCTTCTCCAGTACGTCCACTGTACTCTCCAGCGCCTCGCGATACCCCGTCAATCGTGGACATTGCATCATGCGACAGACATCCGTCGGTTCTTCAGCACTCCCTCTCAATTGACTCGCCATCACAGTCTGCATCCCTGCAGACATGAGCGCCATATTCTCAACACTCTGAGAGAGGAATACCTCGAGCGACCAGGCGAGGTTCGTCTGGTTTGCCAGCGTTCCCGAGCGGCTCATGATCTCCCGCATATGATCGAGGGAAGTCCCCTGCCGATCGATATTGTCTCGGACCACCTCGGTCATGCGCAAGTAGCGGGCCTTCTCGACCGCTTGATTCACCGATCGAAGCAACTCCAGCCAATCTACCGGCTTGAGAAGATAATCGGAGAACGCAAAACGGAGCGCCTCAACCG
>JAAUPT010000299.1 GCA_012032965.1 Nitrospira sp. | reverse complement strand
TCCTGATCTACATCGTCAAGATTGTAGCGATGTTCTTCCACTCAATGATTGAGCCATAGCCTTTCCCCGTCTCAGAGCCCAAGAAAAAGGTCCCAAAGATTCGCTCTTGTTGAGCGCGCGTACCAGTGCTAGGATACGCCCAAAAGCCATAACAGAAGGGACACGAACGATATGAGCACGCGTGGAGAAATGAGCGTGGCTCTTCATGACAAAATGCCGAAGAACAGGGCGGCACTGGTTGAATTACTCAGTATCGACTCAGCCGATGAGATGAGGTGAAGCGATGGGTACCTCCACGTCCAAAGGTCAACCTGTTACATCTCATGGAGATCCAACAGCGACTCATGCCCGAGAAGGTGAGATCTCGCACGCCGATGAACCCTCCGCCAGCGGGAATCTGAATAAGATTCGAGACATTCTTTTCGGGCAGCAGGCCCGCGAGCATGACCGTCGTTTCGCACAGCTCGAGCAACATTTGATCCGCGAAGCCACGGATCTCCGTAATGATCTGAAACGGCGGTTTGAGAGTCTTGAAGTGTATATGAAGAAAGAAGTCGATGCCATCACGAGCAGTCTCACAAAGGAGCAAGAGGTTCGAGGCGAGTCCGTAAAGAAACTAGCGCAGGAGCTTACTCAACTGGCCGCGACGCTGGATAGCAAGGCACGTCATCTCGAAAGCCAGGCCGCCCAGACACAGACCCATTTCCTTCAGCAGTTGACTGAACGAACGACCGAACTGGCGACCGACGTTCGATCTCGACATGCTGAAACGACCTCGGCCCTCGATCAAGCGGTCCATGACCTCCGTGCCGAAAAGACAGATCGCTCGACTCTGGCGGAAATTTTACTGGAAGCGTCCAAACGTCTATCCAACGATGATGCAAACACGGGTCGTACATGAGCAAGATCATCGTGTCCGGCTCCGACTAGAGGCCTGCCGGTGGTATCGCTCTGGTCGAGGCGATTCGGCGATTCTATGTTCTCTTCGTTTCATGTCGGCTGCATGACCATTGCCCAGGCCAATGTCTAGCGATCTCCGCAGACCTCGCTCCGAGTCCTCAACCCCAGAAGGACTCACGGCCGTTCAGGAAGACTGGACCCAGCTCCGCACGTTATTACTGGCCCCCGAACAAACACAACTCGATGAACTCCGAGAACGGCTGGACCACCGAGTGGTTCAGTCCCAGGATGTCAGCCAGGTGCTTCCGGAGGCCTTCGCTCTTCGTGGCGACAGCGATCAACAGTTGTCGACGGTTCTGACTCCTTATGTCGAGAACGGCTTTGTCACAACAGTGCGAAAGTCGCCGCGGGCGATCGTCGATGCGATCGCTCCGATCATGGGACCGGCCATCCGGCAGGCCATCACGCGTGCCATACAAAGCATGGCGCAGTCCTTCAATCACGCGCTGGATGAGAGCTTGTCCGTCCGTGGCCTGCGTTGGAGGGTAGAAGCTTGGCAAACGGGGCGACCTTTTGCGGAGGTCGTGCTGCTCCATCGCCTCCGATATCGCGTTGAACAGGTATTTCTCATCCATTGCGAGACGGGACTCTTGTTGCAGCACGTGGCTACCAATGGAGCCGTGATACAGGACCAGCATGTCCTATCCGGGATGCTGACGGCGATTCAATGCTATGTACGGGATTCGTTCGGCGGTCGACAGGATCAGACTCTTGATCAGTTCCAAGTCGGTGAATGGACGGTGTGGAGCGAACAAGGGTCACAGGCCTACCTGGCCTGTGTCGTTCGCGGAACACCTCCGGCGAGCCTGAGAGAAATCCTGTGCGACACGCTGAATCACATCCATGCCCAGTACACTGATGCCTTGGCCCATTTTGTCGGAGACGCAGCCCCGTTTAAAACGACACAGCCCCAGCTGGAGAGTTGCTTACAAGCCCAGTATGAATCGCCACCCAAACAGAGCTCGCTGAAACTCTGGATTCTGATGGGCTTCCTCCTGCTGGGGTCGGCTTGGTGGGGATGGATGGCGTATCAGACCACACACGGTGGTCTAATCTCCTGGCCGGGTTGCGGGCAGAACCGGGCATCGTCGTGACCGAGGCAAAATCAGCGTGGAGTGGGTATCACATCGAAGGGCTGCGAGACCCTTTGGCGAAAGACCCTACGGCGATGGTCATTGAAACCGGCCTTGAGCCCACGACGGTGAAGGCGGTGTGGTCTCCTTATTATGCGCTGGATTCGCCGCTCGTCCTAGCTAGAGCGCAATCGGTGTTGCAGCCTCCAACCACCGTGAAGCTGCATATTGAGGGAGAAACGCTGGTCGCAACTGGCTCCGCGTCGACCGAATGGGCCAGAGAGACCAGACGGCTGGCAATGCTGGTTCCGGGAATTTCCCAGTACCGTGACGAAGGTCTCGTGACGACATCCATTCCGGTTCTGCTAGATCAGATCAACCGCACTGTCATTCGCTTTCGTTCCGGTTCGTCGACCGTCGGACCCGTCCGAGCGTACCGCAGTGGATGCTGTTTCGGCTACGCTACGAGAATTAGATCAGGTGGTGTCGCAATCGGGCCAACGCGTGGTTCTCGAGATCTCCGGGTCAACCGACGCGACCGGTTCAGCGGCACTTAATCTTCAATTAAGCCACCAACGGGCACAGGCGGTTCTCGCGATTCTGGCAGGGGGGCGGATCGGTGAAGCCACAACTCTCCGTGCGGGGATTGGCCGCCCGTCAGACCAGCGCAGGTCGAAGGGAGACTCTGACAATCAACGAGTCGTGACCCTGCGCGCTTCCCTCGGGACCACGATTCAAGGAAATGAGACGCCTCCACCATGATGCAAAAGAAGATCTGCATGCTCGGGGGATTCGCTGTGGGCAAGACCAGTCTCGTACGGCGGTTCGTGAGCAATGTCTTTTCGGACCACTATCAGACGACGATCGGCGTGACCGTGGAAAAGAAGAGTGTCACGGTCAACGATCAGGAGATCGTGCTGATGCTGTGGGATCTCTACGGAGAGGACGAATTCCAGAAGGTGCGCGATTCGTATCTTCGCGGCTCATCCGGTTATATCCTGGTCATGGACGGTACCAGAAAGCCACAGTGGACACGGCGCTCGCCTGCAACAGAAGGCCGCCAGAACGGTAGGAACGGTTCCGTTTGTCTCGATCATCAACAAGGCTGATGTTCGATCTGATGGGAGATTGATGAGCGTGCGATCGAGCAGCTCCGCGAGCGAGGGTGGCCCGTCCTGTTCGGCAGCGCGAAGCTCGGGCAAGGGGTCCAAGAGCTATTTGCGCAACTTGCAACCCAGATTGTGAGTGCCCCCGTACTTCCCCGTGATTGATATGAAAAGTCGGGTCCCCGATTTATCGCCAGCCGACGACTCCCTGTTCAATCGCGTCCTGTCGATCCTCGATATCGCGGTGTTTGAGCGGGCAGAGGAGGCAAGTGAGTTCCGGCTTCGAGGACTCCCGCCTAAATGGTGGATTCAGTGCATGGGGCCCTCGGACTGCACCGCGTTAGACCTCAATCACTGTTCACCATTCTTGCAGGATTATCTCACACGCTGTCATACGGCTTGGGAGGGGCGATGAGCTAGGCTCAATTGAGAAGTCGGGTCCCTGGACAGAGTCTGATCGACAGGGAGGCACCATGATGTTGGAGGCCACCGCACTATCGATTGGGTCCCGAAGGCTCTTGCTC
>JAAUPT010000298.1 GCA_012032965.1 Nitrospira sp. | reverse complement strand
TCCCAGAAACCGTCATTTCGTCCGGTGTGTGCGTGATAGGAATCCCGAGACTCTGAAGCGCCTTCATCGTATTCAGGCAATCCTCACCCTGGCAATAGTCCGAGATCGTACTCGTGCCTTCGGCAAGCGCAGTGAGGATAATGGCTCGATGAGTGAGTGACTTGTCTCCGGGAACTGTGATCGTTCCTCTGAGTGGTCTGCCTGGTGTAATCATCAACGATGTCATGAGTGATTCGGAGCAGAGCTATATAATTTCTCACGCTCGCCTTTGGCCCGTTCAAGCGACTTTTCGATACCAGATGCATCTCCTGCCTTGATCAGTTGTTTTAATTCGTCCAAGGCCCTCGTGTATCTGTCGATATAGGACACCAGATTGTCTCGATTCCACAGAAAAATGTCCCGCCACATTTCCGGCGAACTTGCAGCAATCCTCGTGGTGTCCCGTAATCCTCCACCGGAATGCCCGGCAAGATCCAGGGACGGAACCTGTTGATCACGAAGGTCGGCCAGAGCATTCATGAGCGCAAATGCCGCCACATGCGGCAAGTGACTGACAGCCCCAAGGATTTGGTCGTGCACATGTGGATCCATCGTCAAGACGATCGAGCCAGTCTCCTGCCACAACTGTCTCACTCGATCCAGGGCAGTGGAGTCGGATTGTTTCGTGGGCGTCAGAATACAGCGCGCACCGTTGAACAATCGATCTGATCCGGCTGCAACCCCGGTCTTTTCTTTCCCTGCGATAGGATGGGCACCCACAAAGTGCACACCCGGAGGCATCGCCGACTCCGACCGCTCGACTAACGTTCCCTTCACGCTCCCGACATCACTGACGATGGCACCAACGCTCAGGCAATGAGCCCATTCCTGAAGGTGACGCGCATAGGTATCGACGGGTGTTGCCAATACGACCAAGTCCGCCCCACGCACCGCCTCTCGAGGATCAGCCATATAGTGATCGATGGCGCCCAATGCAACGGCCGTCTTGAGATTCTCGACACGCCGACCAACACCGATCACCTGATCGGCCAGAGCCTTGCGTCGGATCACCATGCCGAGCGATCCACCGATCAACCCCACGCCAATGATCACGACTTGTTTGAAATGAACCGCCATTGCGCTTCAGAGCTCCCTCCCTACGGCCTTCGCAATATTTCTGAGGTCACCCATGAGGGCTTTGAACTTGGAAGGCTTAATCGACTCTTCACCGTCGCACAATGCGCACTCTGGATTTGAATGCACCTCGATCAGGAGACCATCGGCTCCAGCCGCCACTGCCGCTTTAGACATTGGAGCGACAAGATCCCACTTCCCAGTGGCATGACTAGGGTCGACAATGACCGGGAGATGCGAGAGTTCTTTCAAGGTGGGAATGGCCGCCAGATCCAGCGTGTTGCGATATTGCGTTTCGAATGTACGTATGCCTCGTTCGCACAACATGACATTCTGGTTGCCGCGCGACATGATGTACTCAGCTGACAAGAGAAACTCCTTGATGGTTGCCGATAGACCTCGCTTCAAGAGAACCGGCTTGTCGTATGCCCCGACCTCCTTGAGGAGTTCGAAGTTCTGCATGTTCCGGGCGCCGACCTGAATGATGTCCGCCTTCTCGAGGAAGAGCTCGATATCCCTGGTGTCCAAAATCTCACTCACCACCGGCAATCCGGTTTGTTTCCTCGCTTCGACCAAATAATCGAGTCCTTCGCGACCCAAACCTTGGAAGGAATACGGTGACGTTCTTGGCTTATACGCTCCTCCGCGAAGAATCGTGGCTCCAGCAGCTTTCACTTCGTGGCCAATCCCCACCGTAAGCTCAAGGCGCTCGACCGCACAAGGCCCCGCCATGATGACCAATTTCTTGCCCCCGATCTTCGACCCCACCGACGTCATGATGGTTGCATCTTTCTTAAACTCACGGCTCACCAGTTTCCATGGAGCGAGAATTGGCAGGACACTTTCGACACCTGGAAGTGCCGTCAAAGGTTGGTTATGCAGAATTCGATCGTCGCCGATGACACCGATGATGGTACGTTCCTGACCAGTGGATATTTGTGATTTCAATCCCAAATCGCGCAGCCGATCAATAATGTGATCGACCTCACTTTCTAACGCTTCCGGTTTTAACACAATGATCATAATTCCCTCACTATAGGTCTACCTTGCTCCATCCAAGACTTTCTTGAATGCCCGGAGGAAGGCGGTGTTTTCGTTGGACTGACCGATGGTAACGCGAATCATGGTTCCCTCGATATGCCGCACAATAATCCCCTCTCGCAGCAGCGCGTCAAATACCGATCGGCCATCTCGTTTGGCATCAAAATAGAGAAAATTCGTCTCGCTCGGGATCGGAGTCATTCCCAATGCACGCAATCCTTGTTCTAGCTGCTCCATGCCAGCTGCGTTGACTGCCCGGCTCTCGGCAACATGCTCATCATCCTCCAACGCCGCGAGGGCGGCTTTCTGGGCCAAACTATTGGCGTTAAACGGAGGCCGAACTCGGTTCAGGAAGTCGATGATCTCCGAGGTACTGACCCCATAGCCAATTCGCAATCCTGCAAGTCCGTAGATCTTGGAGAACGTCCGCAACACGATCGCGTTCCGCCCTTGTTTCACATATCGCCATCGCATCGGGGAATTGAGGACTTCGAACATACTCAAAGTAGGCTTCATCGAACACGACAATGACGTCCTCCGGCACTCGAGCCATAAGCCCATGGACGGCTTCTGCCGATACTATCGTCCCGGTGGGGTTATTGGGGTTACAGAGGAAGAGTAATCGGGTTCGAGGCGTAATGGCCCGTGCCATCGACTCAAGGTCGTGGGTCCAATTGACAAGGGGCACGACTATCGGCTTGCCATGGACAGCAGTGACTTCCATCTTGTAGATCACAAAGGTGTGATCGGCCATGATGGCTTCATCACCTGGAGTCAAGAACGTCTTGGCCAATAGGCCAAGGATCTCATCAGAACCATTTCCCAAAATGACTTGGTCGCTAGCCACCTTCCATCGATCAGCAATCGCCTGACGTAGTTGAGTCGCTCCGCCGTCGGGATATCGGTGCAGCGTAGCCTGCACCCCGCTTAGCGCGGCGATCGCTTTTGGTGAAGGTCCCAACGGATTCTCATTGGACGCCAGCTTGATGACGCGGGTGAGGCCAAGTTCTCGTTGGAGTTCCTCAACAGGTTTGCCGGGAACATACGGACTGAGTGAGCGGATATCTGGGTGGACCTGTAATCCCATAGTCAGCTGTGAATCGCGTACGACCCTAAAATTTTCATGAAGAGGCAGCGGCCCTTGACTTCTTCTACAGCCCTGCTGACCCGTTCTTCGTTGATGTGGCCTTCGACATCCACGAAGAAGATATATTCCCACGCCTTTCGCTGAGAGGGACGAGACTCAATTTTGGTCATATTCAGCCCGTGGGAAGCAAAGGGGCGGACCAGGTCATAAAGCGCCCCGACTTTATCTTTCACGGATAACATTAATGACGTTTTATCTTTGCCGGTTCGTTCTGATGGTTTCTGCGACAAAATCAGGAAACGAGTGAAATTGTTTAGATTATCTTCGATGCGGGACTTGATGACCTTGAGCCCATAGAGCTGGCCGGCTAATTCCGATGCAATGGCTGCCGACGCTGGTTCATCGATGCAGACCTCGGCCGCCCGGGC
>JAAUPT010000025.1 GCA_012032965.1 Nitrospira sp. | reverse complement strand
GCACACCATCTGCTCAACACTTTCAACTGAAGCCGCGCATACTCGTTGTGCGACCATTCAAGCACGCTTGAGCCGTACCGATCTATTTGGAGCCTCCTGGCGCATCAGTCCTTGCCCGCTTGTCCTCTCGTCTGATCAACTCCAGTTCTTCGTGACGCTAGGGCCGCACCTCCTGTCGTTTTATCGAGGGCTGAATCGCCTTTACATCGAGAGCCTCAAAGGCCTCCAGCCAGCTTGGGTGGCAGGCTACCTCGATCAAGGCAAACCGGAATCGCTGCGACAGTACAGCCGCATGAAACGGCTTCGAGACGAGGTCCCGGCTGTCATCAGGCCGGATATCATTCCGACGCAAGACGGCATGGTCATCACTGAGCTGGATTCAGTTCCCGGAGGCATTGGGCTGACGGCCTGCTTGTCACACATTTATCACGACCTCGATGACGGTCAGTCACAGATCATTGGAGGACGGAATGGGATGGTTCGAGGCTTTGCCCGCATGCTGCGGTCCTACCAGGCCCAGCACACAGGATGTGTGGCCATCCTCGTTTCAGAGGAATCCAAAGACTATCGGCCGGAGATGTCTTGGCTCGCCGAGCAGCTTCGTGAGGAGGGACTGTCCGCCTGGTGCGTCGAGCCTCGTGAGATTCGATTCACAGAGGAGGGGCTTCGGCTCGAAGTCGAAGGTAGCGAACAAGCCGTTGCTGTGGTCTACCGTTTTTATGAACTGTTCGACCTATTGAACATTCCAAAGGCCGAGCTTGTGCAATATGCTGCCAAGAAGGGTGGGTGTCGGTGACCCCTCCATACAAACCGGCGCTTGAAGAAAAATCGGCTTTTGCCTTGTTCCACCATCCCGTGCTGCTCCCTTTTTGGGAAAAAGAACTCGGAGTTGAGGGCATGCGCGAATTGAGGAAAGTCATACCGAAAACGTGGGTGCTCGACCCAGCACCGCTTCCTGCCATCGCCACAATTCCCGACCTCCGTGTCGGCACCCACGCGGTAGCAAGCTGGGGAGATCTCGAGAGAGCCACACAGAAGGAGCGTCAGTTCGTCATCAAGCCGTCTGGATTTTCAGGGTTGGCGTGGGGAAGCCGAGGCGTCTCCGTTGGGCATGACATGCCGCAAGCAGAATGGGTGGACGCGCTGCGCAACGCACTGATGTCGTTTCCAACCACACCCTACATCTTGCAAGAGTTTCATAAGGGCCGATTGTTCGATATGGACTTCATGGACGAGAGCAACAGCACTGTCGTTCGAATGTCTGGCCGAGCGCGGCTCTCTCCCTATTATTTCGTGTCGGAGGGAACGGTAGAGCTCGCCGGCATCCTCGCGACAATTGCCCCGCCGACAAGAAAATCCTGCATGGGATGAAAGACGCGATTCTGGTGCCCTGTGCCGTTCAGGCACGCTAAGGCACACGTGTCGCAGAAATCGTAAAATGGGCGTATCACTTTCTCCATTTTCCTGGTAGCCTTAAGAGATTGTGGCCTTGACTCTTTACCATGTCGATTGGTGTCCAGACTGCCACGTGGTCCGACAGAAACTGAGCGACTTACAGGTATCCTATCAGGACGTCATCGTCCCCGACAGCAGACGGATGCGAACCCAAGTCTACGACGTATCCGCTCAATATTACGTACCAGTCCTCAAAGACGGCGATCTCGTGCTGACGGAAACCGACGATATTCTTGATTATTTGGACAAGCGATACGGAACAGACGGCATGGGTGACACAGCAGCAACACAATTTGAATCTCAAGCCCGTGCGACGCCGGACAGGCTAGACGAAGACGACGACCATCCCTCCTGCCGAATCAACTAATTAACGAAGGACTATTCATGGAAGACTGGAGACAAGTCCTCGCGAAAAGCATCGTAAGGCCCAAAGACCTGGCGGAACGGTTCGGGCTCGACGAGAAAGAGGTTGAAGCGATCGTCGGCCCATACCCCGTACGAATCACCCCAACTGTCCTCGAGACCATCAAATCTCCGGGAGATGCGATTTGGAAACAGGTCGTCCCTGATGTGGCGGAGTTGGACGATATTGCGGCCGACGACGATCCGCTGGAAGAAGATCTCATGAGCCGGTGCCGCACCTCGTTCACCGGTATCCGGACAGAGTTCTCCTGATGGTGACGAATCAATGTCCGATCTACTGTCGTTTCTGCACCAGAAAACGACTGGTCGGCAAACCTGGGTTCCTCAAGAAAGGCGAATTGATCGCGCGATCCAATATCTTCGAGAGCATCATGAGGTGCGAGATGTCATTCTTTCAGGAGGTGACCCCCTGCTGCTCCCCGACCACCTCCTCGAACGGATATTCAAGGCACTTCGGACGATCCCGCACCTGGAACTGATCCGAATCGGCTCACGCGTCCCAGGATCGTTACCCGAACGCATCACCCCCACGCTTTGTGAGATGGTGAAAAAGTACCACCCAATCTACATGAACCTGCATTTCAATCATCCGGATGAACTTACCCCCAAAGTCAAAGCCGCCTGCGGCATGCTGGCGGATGCGGGCATTCCCTTGGGCGCCCAAACCGTGCTTCTGAAGGATGTGAATGACGATCCTGAAATCATGAAACGCCTCGTCCATCAACTGCTCCTCGCACGTGTGAAGCCCTATTATCTGTACCAAGCAGATCTGACGAAGGGGACGAATCATTTCCGGACGACTGTCGAAACCGGCTTGAACATCATCAAAGCCCTCCAAGGCCACACGAGTGGAATGGCCGTGCCTCATTTCGTGATCGATGCGCCTGGAGGCGGGGGCAAGATCCCCTTGTTACCGGATAATTACTTGGTGCATCTGGACGAAGACG
Source organism: Nitrospira sp. (assembly GCA_012032965.1). Taxonomy (GTDB): domain Bacteria; phylum Nitrospirota; class Nitrospiria; order Nitrospirales; family Nitrospiraceae; genus Nitrospira_D. The sequence goes on along the minus strand of JAAUPT010000025.1, from coordinate 8,371 downwards.
GCGCACTCCTCCGCAATTACGAGAACAAAACTTTCCACTATCCTCAGCCTGCGGTTGAGTCCGGACGCGAACTACCGATGGTCGTGGCCAGATCCTCACGTGGTGCTTCAGAGGAAGAAGCCTATGCGGCCTGTAGTGACAGCTATCCTGATCGCGATGGCTTCGCCTCGTGGGGAAACAGCTGTAGCGGAGACTCGGACGACCTGTGACGCCACGATCGCGCCGGTCCGGTATTCTCCCCTATCAGGACATCAAACAACTGATCGCGAGCCACGCCATTACGTCTTCTCCCGCGATCGAAGAACGACAAATTCAACCGGCCAGCCTGGATCTTCGCCTGGGCCACAAAGCCTATCGGCTGATCAGCAGTTTCTTGCCCGAGTTGTCGGCCATTTCTTCCCGGCTCAACGTGCTGGATTTTTATCAGTCCGATCTGGTCATGTACGAGATGGATCTGACCGCCGGCGCCATTCTGGAAAAGGGCCACGTGTACCTGGTGCCGCTCTTGGAACAACTGGCCCTGCCAAAGACGATCCGCGCACGCGCGAACCCTAAAAGCACGACCGGCCGGTTGGACGTCTTCACCCGTGTGGTCACGGATCTCACCGCCGGATTCGATGAAATCCGCACCGGCTATCGGGGTCAGCTGTTCTTGGAGGTCGTCCCACGTTCCTTCGCCGTCAAGGTTCGCACGGGGCAATCCTTGAATCAAATCCGATTCGTATCCGGTGACGCCATGGTTTCAGACCACGCGCTCCAGTCGCTCCATCGAGAGACTCCGTTGCTGTATCAAAACGCTGCCGTCAATAAACCGGTAGGGAGCCGCGACTTTCGTGCCGATCGGGGTCTCTTCCTCCGTATCGATCTCGCAGGATCAGATCGGGGCGACGCTCATGTGATTGGATACCGCGCAAAGAAAAATAGTCATGTCATTGATCTTGCGAAAATCGGTCACTATGCCGCATCTGATTTTTGGGAACCGCTACGCCGTCATCGTCATGACAGCTTGCTATTGGAGCCGGAAGAGTTTTATATCCTAGCCTCCAAGGAACGCATCCGAGTTCCTGCCGGCTATGCGGCTGAGATGGTGGCCTACGAAGCGGCCTGTGGTGAGCTCCGAACACATTATGCCGGTTTTTTGACCCCGGTTTTGGTTATGGATCCAAGGGGGAGATCAAAGGGACACAAGTCGTACTGGAAGTTCGTCCCCATGACGTGCCATTCTTAATCCATGATGGACAGACCTTTTTCAAAGTCGTCTATGACAAGATGCTGGGAATTCCAACGCAACTCTATGGGGCGCGGTTGGGATCATCCTACCAACAACAAACCCTGACACTGAGCAAACATTTCAAAGTTTAACTATGGCTCCATCTGATCTGCCACCTCCTCACAACGAACCGTTGCGCCCAGCGCCTCCATCCGAGCCGAGAGAGCACGAAGGCGGAAATGAGCACCAAGTCCACGTCATCGGCCTGATGATCGGGACCGCGCTGATGTTCATCGGCTTTTTGAATATCTTCCTCTCCATCAGCGGCGGATTCGAAATCAATGAGGTGCCGTTTCTCATCTATTTCGGTGGCCTGACGATTTGGGCTAATGCAGCCATTGAAACTCCAGGCATCCGCTATGGAGTTATGGGCATTGCGATCACCTTAGCCTTAGTCCTCTTTCAGTATGGGGAAGTCCTGTTCTGGCACAAGCAGATGCTTTTTTGGGGTACAATCATCATTGTCATGTACTTCATGTTCGTCGAACCGAAGAAACCTACAACGTGATCTCCATGGTGACGATCTCCGTCATCATCCCAACGTTTAACGAAGAACGGAGCCTACCCCAGACCCTTGCGTGCCTATCGGCCTCTGCTCCCGCCGAGATCATCGTCGTTGACGGAGGCAGTGCCGATGGCACTCTTGCTCTTGCTCAGGAATTTTGCGCCAGCACGGCCAACGCCCGTGTCATCACGTCACCTCGAGGGCGCGCATGCCAAATGAATGAAGGCGCGAAGGCCAGTCAGAGTGAGGTTCTCCTCTTCTTGCATGCCGACACTCAACTTCCGCCACAAACAGAACGGATTGTTGGATTGGCCTTAACCAGTCCATCCGTCGTGGGAGGACGTTTTGACGTCCGGTTTGATAGCTCTTCGCCATGGAGCCAAGTCATCAGTTCCTTCATGAATCGCCGGTCGCGCCTGACGAGGATTGCCACCGGCGATCAGGCCCTCTTTGTGCGCCGTGAAGTATTCGAGATGCTCGGCGGTTTCAGTGAGATTCCGCTGATGGAAGATATCGAATTCAGCAGGCGCTTACAGCAAGCCGGTGGCATTATGGCGCTCCGGGACACCGTCGTGACCTCCTTCAGACGATGGGATACACAAGGCCCGCTGAGAACCGTTCTCCTCATGTGGACGTTGCGCTTGCTGTACTGGGCAGGAGTGAGCCCGCATCAACTTGCTCGTGTCTACTACGCGGTGCGATAGCACATGTCGACTTCTCATTCCGGCAGGCAGGACGCAGCTCTCCGCACCGCCTTCGTCATCTTCGCCAAAGCCCCGATTCCTGGGCAGGTAAAGACGCGGCTCTGCCCAGCGCTGACTCCCGACGAAGCAGCTACACTCCACGGCAGCTTTGTGCTCGATACGCTGGAACGGACAAAGACCGCCGTCGGGAAGCTGAAATTGTCGATGGATCGCTATCTCGCCTGCGCACCATCTAGTAGCCACGTGTTTTTCAAGATCATGGAAGAACGACAAGGGGTCATCTTGATCGATCAAGTCGGAGATAACCTTGGCGCGCGCATGCATCAGGCTATTGAAACGATGTTTTCGCGTGGTTATCGCCGAACCGTACTCATCGGGACAGACGTACCGACCGTGCCACTTGAACATTTCAAACAGGCGCTCACTCTGCTAGACCAACACGATCTCGTTCTCGGTCCAGCCATGGATGGAGGCTATTATCTGATTGGGATGAACCGGACAATCCCAGAACTCTTCACTGATATCCCCTGGTCAACCGATCAGGTCTTGAGACATACACAAGAGAAAGCCGCCAATGTCGGTCTTAAGACTGCCTTGCTACAGCCCTGGCGTGACGTCGATACCCTCGCGGATCTTGAAGCGCTGATTGAAGCATGCACCGCCGAGACCAAAAAGCCGAAACAGGAGCGGATGTTTTCAGATCGTACAGCCGGTGTGCTACAGACACTCGCCAAACGACTTCGTTCGAGAGCATAATATCTCACCAACTATTCATCCGAGGGACTACATGACCCAACGCGTTGCACTCATCACTGGAGGAGCGAAAGGTATCGGACGAGGTATAGCCCTGGACCTTGCTGCCAGGCAGTGGAAGGTCGCCATCTGCTACCGAACCAGCAAAGCGGAGGCTCAAAAACCGTACAAGACATCACGGCCCGAGGGGGGCAGGCGCTGGCCGTCCGTTGCGATGTGTCTGACCCAACGGCAGCCACGGGCATGGTTACACAGGTTGAAAAAGAATGGGGTCGAATCGACGCCTTGATCAACGGCGCAGGCCCCTATCATCGAGTCAATCTGTTCGACGAAACCATCGAGGGATGGAAGGACATGTTCGACGGCAACCTGCATCCCATTTTCTATCTTGCGCAAGCTGTTGCACCGGGCATGAAGGCCCGCAAGGCAGGCCACATCATCAACTTCAGCATGGCCAATGCGGATCAGATGGAAGCCCAACCAGACGTGACCGCCCATTACATCGCCAAGGCAGGCGTGCTCATCCTCACACGCACGTTAGCCAAACTCTTGGCGCCCCACGGCATTACCGTCAACGCCATCTCCCCCGGCTTTATCGATTCCGGTAGCGCTCCTCCTCAGGAACTTGCGGCTATGACTAAACGGATTCCCGCCGGCTACATCGGTACCGTGGACGATACAGTCGCAGCAGTCCGTTTTTTACTCAGTGACGATGCACGCTACGTGAATGGTGCGAATATCCAAATCAGTGGAGCCTGGGGAATATGAAGGTGTGAGAGAAGTGAGGGAGAAATGATATTGCGGGACTGATCGATAGATACAGGGAAGCCAACCTGGATCCGATTCTTGAGAAGGGAAAAGGAACAGGATATCTAAACTCAGGAGGACCTGACATGAAATCTGATCAGGAACGGGAGCAGCATCGGAGGTTTGTGCAGGCGCTGCAGCATGAACATGTCACCTGCACCAAGCCTGGCTGCGGCGGACCAATGGACGTGGCTGATCAGACCTTGCACAGTGCTCGCATTAAGAGCTACGAAGCCACTTGCGAACGATGTCACACCGTTGAGAAGATTACCGGGAAAGAGGAACACCAACCTCTATGGGATATCGCCTCCATCACATTGATGGCGGAAACCCATCTCCTTCACGAACAGCCGACCTGCCCCTTCGATGAGACTCCTATTACCTTTGTTTCCTTGCCCAATCCACGGCGCAAAGCACGGTACCGCCTCTTGTGCTACTACTGTGGCCGGCACACGGAAATGAACTGGCCGCCACCAGAGGCGAAACGGTAACTCAACGTCATTCCTTTCAATCAGAGACAATGCCCTTTAGTAGGCAACAAGTGCTTTTCTGACGAACTCCGCAAGTCGACGGAAGTAAGCCGTCCCACCCACCGCATAGGTGTCGTTATGATTGGCACCGGGAATACCAAACCATTCCTTAGGTGGTTTCGCCACATCATAGACTTGGCGCCCTAGCTCAACGGGGATGATATCGTCTTTGTCCCCGTGAATAATCAGTTTCGGCAGCGAAAGATGTGGCAGACGATCGACCAATCGAAACTGCGCCCCAAGGAACCAATGAGCAGGGAATCCCCCGTAATGCACTTTGGCAACTGCTTCGATTGAGGGGAACGACGACTCCAGGATCAAGCCAGAGGCAGGCCGTTGGGCTGCGAGTTCGCCTGCGACAGAGGCTCCTAGCGATCGCCCAAACAGGACCATTCGTTCAGGACGAATCTTCCTGATTCGCGTGAGATAGTCGTAGGCCGCATAGGCATCGTTGTAGAACCCTTTTTCTGTGGGGCGGATAGTCTGACTCTTCCCATATCCGCGATAGTCGAACAAGAACACGGACAGCCCCATCTGGTACAGGAGCCTGAGATTATCAAGGCGATTGATGATGTTGCCTGCATTCCCATGGCACCAGAGCATGACGGGACGGTCGGCAGCCGCCTCAACGTACCAACCGAACAATCGCGCGCCGTCAGAGGTCTGAAACCATACATCTTCAAGCGGCAATCCAGTCTCTCGTGCCCACTCTCTATCTTGCCATGGCTCGGGATAATAGACGAAGAATTGGTCGAGGAAGCTCACCGGATGAGCATAACGGAATCGACCTCAGAGAAGAAAGAGGCGGCTCTCTGCACTCACTCTGCTCAACTCAATGAATCAGAAGAATGCTTGCACACTGAAGAGAACGTCATTGTCGTGATCGCGATGGTTGTACTCGATCCTCACTGCCCAATTCCTAGCCAGTGCCAGGCGAGATCCAACATTACCATGGAAATCGTCGGACCTGTCGCCCAATGGAAATTTTAAATACGACCCGGTCGCCATCAACTTCCAATGCTCTGTAATATCGGCCAGCATCCCGACTGTTCCGCCTCCTCCGACTCGATGCATTTCATCATAGGCGCCGCTGACGTTGCCTTCCACTTCGGCAAACGCGAAGAGAACCTCCCGTTTCAACAGCCGCAGCTCCTTCGCCCCACCGATTCCACTATTGAAGAAGCCGTTGCTGCAGAGTCGACAATCGTTATGCCGGATGGTGTTCATCCCAATGTGAAGCTTCCAGGATGGGGCGTGAAAAACGGAGTCGATGGGCGAGAGTGACAGAAGATTCAGCAATGTGGCCCGTTCTACCCGTGTCTGGTCCGCTCGGTTGTAGTGTCTGACCGTGATGGAGGCCATCTCGATCTGAGCATCGGGCGTATACCCAATCTCCGGATCGAGTAAGTCATGATATCCTCCCCGAAAAGTCGCCTCCTCAAAGGTATCGTTGTTTCTCCAACCTCCCCCAAGGGCAGCCCTGAACATTTTATGGCCAAGCTCAGGCTGCTTGGCAAAGGGGCGTACGGTAAACTCCTCAGATGGAATCCGGAGTTGACTCCGAGTCTTCAGTACTTCACGGTTCCGCTCCTTCCACTCCGGCTTCGGAGAATTGGTCGTGTCGATTCGGTACCGCAGATAGTCGGATGCGAGATCAAGGACGAAGGCTTGCCGTGGGGGATTCAATCCAGTGAACAACGGCGCGTCGAGCTCCGTGAGATCTTGCGTGATTCGATGGGCCAAGCCCCGTTCTTCAGCCGATAAGAATTCTCGCTTGCGCTTGATGACGGTACTGCGGGAAGGGCGATAGGTAATGTGCGATACAGGCCTGGTTTTGACACAATCAATCGGACAGTATCAGCCGGAACGGTCCACAACAGAAACTCATCCGTCAAATGCAAACTGGGATCGGCGTAATCGAGCAACGCCAGAATGTGGTAGGAGCAGTTCTCTTTGAAGAAAAAATAGTCGAAATAGGCATTCCCCAGCTCCCACGCATGCATCAGAAACCGTCGCAATTGGGTTTCCGTAAGGTTCAGGCGATATTCCCAAATATCGCGGTTTTCGATATCACGGTATTTCTGCACATTGAGGTAATAGGGAATCGTCGAGAAATATCCTTTGTAACTCCCGAAAATGCCCCGTATGGGATAGGCCAGACCGGCGCCGGCGGGAACATCGGCGGCAAAGTTGATACTGTAGGCAAGGATCCGGGTCTGTTCTGTCTGGCCTTTTTGATCGACACGAAACAACGTATGACCGAACATTGATGCCGGATTGTTCAGGAATGCCGATGGAAAATGAGAGAAATCGCCTCGACTTCGAAATCTGCATACCATCGATCAAAGCGCTCACAGGCAAGAGGTGGCAATCGAGTCGGATCAAACTTCAGTTGCTCTTTGAGCCAATGATACCGCGCAATAAAGGCACACTGAGCCGGCTGTCGTGACCGGGCAACTAATTCAGCAGAGAAGAATTGTGCAAGAGTCGCCGCAAGCTCGGCCACCGGATCCGTTTTCCCATTTGCAGACATGAAGAAACCAGGATCGTCTTGTTCGCTCTCATACCCTCCAAAGATGCCTTCTGGTAGTGCAGTAACAGATGCCATTCACGCTGGTCCGCGAGTTTCTCTTGGTTCGCCTGGGCGATGAGTTGCGTGAGGTACGGGGCACGATCCGATTGCTGCGCGCTGGAAGAGAGTGGGACGAGCAAAGAAATAAGCAAGACAAGAAGGGGAAGTACCACAGTGTCAATCGAGACAACAAGGGCCCTGACATCTCTGCCAGGGCCCTTGGAATGGCTTAGCGTACCGACGCTTGCGCGAGGACCGGATGGCCCGCGATCGCATCATTGAGGGACTTCACCAACGCGACTGGAGAAGCCTCACCAGCCTGAACCAGTGACGTATAGCGCTCCTGGGTCATGGCAAAGAACTCTGCGTGGCGATCTGCTGGAACACCCATCAGAGTAGCAAGCGAGGTTAAGTGCTCGCCCTTCCCCTGTGCCATCTCTGCAGAGAGCGCATCGAAGTTCAACGATGCAAACATCGTGGTCTTCTGCTCGCTCATGATCTTGCCATCGTTGGTGCAACCGGAGGTTCCAAAGCTGATGCCGAACGTCTGGCTGCCAAGGTGCCGTTCGTGGCGCCTGCAGCACCTGGGGGGCGATTTCCTTCTGGCCCTTGTACTCACCCCAAGCCAACTTTCCTAAGCCGCAGCCTGGGCCCGTGTCTGGATTGGACGCCATTGCCAGACCCGCCTGAGCACCGAACAGGGCGGCGATAGCCAATACGAGCACTTTTTTCGACATAAGTCCTCCTCAATGATAATTAGTATGAGTACCCACTACTCGTTGCCAAAACACCGACCCGAAGTATAGCCGAATTCACTAACGATGTTGATAAAAAAAGTTCGGCTTCATGAACTATTCGTTCCAATTTAAGTGGGCCGACAATTATAGACAAATCACAGATGAGCGCAACAACTTTTTCCTGGCATCGTCGATTCTAAATCGACTCAACGGATGGCAACCAAACTTTCTGCGAGCTTCGTTCGGGCATTGCCCTCCACAAGGTGGCGTAAGCAAGACTCCTCTCATCCTCCTGCTACGCCCTATTGGAATCCTGATAATGACGCGCTCCCAAATGTATTTATAATACATTACACATATATATGTAAGTGCAAAAAATTAAAATTGGCCGTCAACTCTTTTTTTTCTTTCTTTAGGGGCCAAAATTTCAAATTGACTGGTATTACGTATACACCTATACTCCTTCTTCTGCATTATGGCTTAGCGTACCTAA
>JAAUPT010000297.1 GCA_012032965.1 Nitrospira sp. | reverse complement strand
TGCCGGTCTACCTGTGGGGCCAGTTGCGGTTCCCGGCACGGCTGCCGGTGGTGATGGCGCTGGGCACGATCCTTGTGACGCTGTCGATCGGGTTGCTGATCGTCGCCTATGTGTTCAAGAACGTGTTTGCTTCACTGCGCATTAGGCTCAACAATCAACTCGAGCAAAGAGTCGTTCACGATCTTCGCTGCCAAATCTTTTCCGCCCTCCAGCGCTTGTCCATCACCTATTTTGAAAATCGGTCGACGGGCGAGATCATGTCCCGAGTGACCAACGACACGGAACATGTCGAGCGGATCTTTATCGATGGACTGGAGGGGATGCTGACGGCGTCACTCACGCTAATTGGAATCACGGGACTCTTGTTCATGCTCAACTGGAAGCTGGCGGCGCTTTCTCTCTTGCCGATCCCTGTGCTTGCACTGTCAGCGGGTTGGTTTACGTCGAAGGTGCATGGATATTATCGAGAGACTAGGCAGAGTGCCGCTGAACTGAATGGCTACTTGCAGGATGCGTTGTCCGGGATCAGAGAGACGATGGGGTTCGGACGCCAAGGGCATGAACAGGCGAGATTCAACCGGCTGAGCCAAACCTATAGCGACAAGAATCTCAACGCGATGGTGCTGTGGTCAGTATATTCGCCCGGGATGATCCTAGTTGCTGCCTTGGGGACCGTGCTGATCCTCTGGTACGGGGCCGGTGAGGTCATCGAAGGCCGGCTCACTCTTGGAGAGCTGGTGTTGTTCCTCTCCTACTTGGCGATGTTTTACGTGCTATCAACCAGATTCATTCCGTCAATCATATGTTGCAACATGCCTTGGCCGCGAGTGAGCGGGTCTTCGATGTGTTGGATACGGTTCCAGAAGTCGTCGATCGTCTTTGGGGCAGTGGCTCCAGTCCATCGTGTCAGGGAGAGGTGCGATTTGACCAGGTGCGATTCCACTACCGGCCAGACGTTCCGGTACTGAAAGGGGTCTCAGTGACTGTGCCGGCCGGTGAGCGGATCGCCTTGGTGGGGATGAGTGGAGCAGGGAAGAGCACTCTGCTCAAACTGCTGATGCGATTTTATGACGTGACCGATGGGGCAATTCTCATTGACGGAAAAGATATCCGAGATTTTCCGATCGCCTATGTTCGACAGCAGATCGGGTTCGTTCAACAGGAGCCGTTCTTGTTCAACGGAACAGTCAGAGACAATCTACTGTACGGTGATTTGCAGGCGGATCAAGATCGGCTCGAAGCAGCGGCTCATGCTGCGCGAGCGCACGACTTCATCGCGGCGTTACCAGAAGGGTATGACACCTGGATCGGGGAGCGGGGTGTCAAGTTGTCGGTCGGGCAAAAGCAGCGAGTCTCCATTGCTCGGGTGTTGTTGAAAGATCCTCCCCTCGTGATTTTTGACGAAGCGACCTCGAATATCGACACCGAGACTGAGGTAAAAATTCGTGAGGCGTTGAACGAACTTACGGTAGGCCGGACCACGTTCATTATTGCCCATCGATTGTCCACACTCCATGCTGTTGATCGGATCTTGGTGCTCGATGGAGGGCAGCTGGTGGAAGATGGTCGCCATGATGAATTGCTCAGCCGAGGTGGAGTCTACGCCGGTCTCTACGAGGCGCAGTTTCAGGTGTAGTGACGGCAGTACGAGATCGGGCCTGTTCTGACTTTGACAGTTGCGGCTCGGAGGAGGCAATCGGTATACTCGCTTGAGTGAACAATCGGACAAGGTCGATCGATGGTGCTGCTATACGAGAGTGATCCGTTGGATGATGAACATGCGCGTGGGCGTTTTTACCACGTCTGCCAAGGGCGGATCGATCGCACTCCGTTGAACGTGCCAGCAGTCGAGAGTCCATACGAGTGTCCACAATGTGGGATTGATCTCGAAGCCGAAGATTTTTTTCGTGGCCCTTCAAAAAGGATCGGTGTAGCGAATGGGAAGTGGTGGAAGGAAAACAGTGGCGGTCTCACGCGGACTCATCATGTTGTGCGATACCTGCCATGATCAGGTGATGGCCGAGAAACTGCCCAACGAGAAAAATTTCGTCGCCGACTTTGAAGCGCTCTTCGATACGATCTGCATCGGCTGCACCGATATCAATCGACCCCTCATCGACGACATGGCCGGCAGCGGGGAATAGTGCCCTGCCGTTATCTTCCTCTCTCCTCTTGATAGAAACTAACCCTGTAGAGTTTTGCATGGGGAATTACTCGCAATATATCGGCCAGTGAGCGTGCCAGTAGGTTTCCATAGACTGAACTAAGCCGGCCCAAGAGCCTCGCGCTACGTACACTCCATCCCATTAAAGTACATGCGGTTCGATTCGCCTGATCTGACCTTCCAGGATTTGATCAGCGGACATTTGTCCTCGCCGCATGCCTCGGCCATGAAATCCACTGGCTCCTATGTACAAAATCGTGTACATTGTGAGAGGAGGGTTTGAGTATGACAAAAATTGCATCCGTGTCCTATGCGAGAGCGCATTTACCAGAGATGGTTGCTTCGCTGCGCAAGAAAAAACGTGGGCGGGTGATTATCACCAAGAATGGTGCCGCTTCAGCCGTTCTCTTGTCTCCTGAAGAACTAGAGACGCTTGAGATTCTGGCGGACAAGAAGCTGATGCTTTCCCTCCTGAAAGCAGAGGAAGATGAACGAGCTCAGCGCTTGGTTGAGCACGAAGACATCTTTAAATGACGTATCGCATCCTCTACACGGAGGAAGCAGGGCGCCAACTTTGCCAAACTGGAAAAAGCTGTTAAGGAGCGAGTTGGCAGAGCGATCGTCCGGCTCTCAGAGCATCCAGAGTTGGGGAAACGCCTGACAGGACTTCTGAATGACCGGTGGTCCTACCGCGTTGGCGATTGGCGGATTCTGTACAAGGTGAAGAAGAACGAACTGCTGATTCTAGTCCTGACTGTCGGGCATCGCAGTGATGTGTACGAACTCTGATGGAGAGAACCCGGTTGAAGGCATTGTCCCGCTGTTATCTGCATTCCTTCCCATTAAAGTACATACAGGTCGACTCACCTGATTTCACTTTCCAGGTTTTAATCACGGGCATCTGATCGTCGCCTTTCCAATCAACGACAAAGTCAACCAGGCCGGAGATCGGAAGCTTTTCGATGTGGGGTCGTGCGATTTCCGGGACGTCGATGTAGAACACCCCACCGAGTTGAGAGATCAGGATGCGGTGATTTTCGACATCGATATAGATGACGGGGCTATAGTAACTCTTGTCCTCAGCCTGACTTGAGCTGGTCATGCCGATGACCAGCAGCGTTGTGAACAACATGGCCCGCAACAGTCGCATAGTGATCACTCCGCCGGAGGGAAGCTGATGGTGTGACATTAGCATATCTATCGGCCAGAGAAGAAGAGCGTGTGGGTCAGGTCAGCGGACCGTGATATCGGTGGCGGAGACTTGTCCGGATTTGATCCAGTAGCATCGCACATCAGGCGTAGGGTTCATGAGTGAGACCAGTAGGTAGGCGGGAATGGGGAGATTGATCTTCGGCCAAATCTCTTCGTAGTCAGTCGCGATTTTGATGTCGGTAACCGAAGGACGAGCCGGATCATGGGGATGTGAGTGATAGATCACTTGCAGGTCGAGCCCTTGGTTGCGCATGTCTTTCTTGGCGGATGAGAAGTCCTGCATGTCCATGACGAAGGCAATT
>JAAUPT010000296.1 GCA_012032965.1 Nitrospira sp. | reverse complement strand
GCTACTTGCCCAAAAGGTTCCCGCTCTAGCGTTCTTGCGAGGATAGGCGCCACGATAAAGGAAAGGAATACAACCTTTCCGATCAAGACTCCGGTTGCTAGAAGGTGGAGGTAGTTCAGAACGGTCGTCATCACCTTGTCCCCTCCCGGGACTTATCTCGCAGCGGCGAGTCTACGCGCCGCATCGTACGCGGCGGCGAAGTCTGGTAGATCTCCCATCGGAACCAGTTGGACATATCGGATGATGTTGTCAGCATCGGCCACGATAACCGCACGATGCAGGATTCTGTGCGTCGGAAGCAGTAGGCCGGTGCGCTTCCCAAACTCAAATGAGGGAGCATCGGACAGGAACGTGATGTTCGAGATGCCAGCTTTTTTCGCGAAGGCGGCCTGGTCGTCCGACGGATTTGTGCTGAGGGTGATGATCTCAACTGTTCGATCGAGCCCGGCGTTTTGCTCGCTGAAATGATGAGTCTGCTCATCGCAAACCGGGGTGTTGAGCTGGGGCACGATGCTGATCAACTTGACTCGGCTTTGCGTATCCGTCAGCCGGACGGACTTTCCGTGGAATCCGATCAGTGTTGCATCCGGCAGTCGATCCCCAACTGTAAAGGTCGGCTGATTGTCATTTCCCACTGCATAAGACGGTTCATCAACTCCTATGGCTAGTCCGAGTAGGGTGAAGATAAAGATAATGAACATTCCTCTTGGAACCATTCCGTTTTTCTGTGTTGTATTCATCATGTCCTCCCGCTCCAAAAACACTTTCACTTACTTACGTCACGCCGCTCGGCGGCTCACTGCCGTTTCAGGAAAGATTGCCTGGAGAGCGGAATCCAGCGTCGCATGGTGAAACACATAGCCGGCCTCGAGGGCTTTTCTTGGAGTCACTCGTTGGCCCGTGGTCATCAACGACCCCAATTCTCCTAGGGCCAGCTTTAAGAGGAATTCCGGCACAGGGAACCACGATGGTCTATGCAATGCACGACCGAGCTTCAAGCAAAAATCCCTCATCTTGACCGCTTCCGGGGCCACCGCATTGAGGGGCCCGGAAATTCCATGGTTGTCTAATGCCCATTGAATGAGACCGATGTGGTCACGTCGATGAATCCAGGAGACCCATTGAGTGCCCGGCATGATCGGACCACCTGCGTACAGCTTGAATGGCAACAGCATTTTGGCTAGTGCCCCGCCATCTTGTTCGAGCACCATGCCGGTTCGTAACAGCACGACGCGTGTGCCGAACTCCGCAGCCCTGAGGGCCTCCGCTTCCCATGCGAGGCATAGATCGGCTAAGAAGCCCTGGCCGCGCGCCGCTCCTTCATCCAGACGGCGATCGTCGCTCGCGCCGTAATAACCGATGCCGGACGCGCTGATGAAGGTTGGTGGTTTAGAAGAGCGCTGTGACATGGCTCTGACCAATAGGCGGGTGGTGAGCACTCGACTGTCGGTGATGAGTTGCTTGCGCGCGTCCGTCCAGCGTGCATCGGCGATCGGCGCACCAGCAAGATTGATGACGGCATCTGCACCCTCAAGAACTTGCTCCCAGGGGCCCGTGTCTTGCGCGTTCCAGGGCACCGAGTTGAGGCGTACGTCTGCCTGACGAGAAATCTGTCTTGGCCGTCTCGTGAGGATGCTGACCCTGTGCCCTTCGCCTGCTAGCGAACGGCACAACGAGCCGCCAATAAATCCCGTTCCCCCGGTCACCACGATATTCATAGGGCTAACTCCCGTCCAAAGATGCCAATAGTCAATCGCGAACTCCTGTTCCGCCCGCGGTGTAAGGCCGATCGGCTGCCTCAACTGCATCGAGCACATGGTGAAAAAGACAAGCCGGTTACCCCTTACCTCTCACAGGTTGGGTCTCTCTTGACCGCCTCTGTTTAACGACAACGGTAGTGGTCTGAAAAAGTCCTGACACCATGCCGACAGCCAGCAATCCAACAGCGAATAACAAGACTAGACTCATATTCATATCGTTCCTCCTTCTCGACCGAGTTTGGAGCCATCTGCCCACCTACACAGATTGAGCCCCACCGAAGTGACAGGTCCCTCATGAATGAGGGGACCTGTCGGCCTCAGCGGGCGACGCCGTGCGGAGTGCGGCGTCACCTCTGCCAAACCAATAAACCGGTGTCCAAAATCTTGTCGCTGCCATCGTATTGCCTCGCTCGTTCAACGCAATCGGTTACTTCTTCTGGGTCGCTTCCTCATGACCACGGGCACAGCGAAACCCTGTTCCATGAGTCTGCAAGGCGAACCCGCCGCGACCTCGCGCCGATGTCGTGATATCGGATGCTGGACTATGCCAGGACCCGCCACGAATCGACCGAACCACGCCCTTCTTGTCGGGACCGTGGGGATTCCGATTAGGCGCCTGTTGATAGTACTCCGCGTCGTACCAATCGGAGACCCACTCCCTGGCGTTGCCCGCCATATCCTTCACCCCGTAGGGTGAATCTCCATCGGGAAGCGATCCAACAGCATGAAGGGTATGCTCATCCTCCCACTCTCGATCAAAGTTCGCCCGCTTCGCCGTGGGCGGTTCATTCCCCCAGGGGTAGAGGCGGCCGTCAGTCCCGCGAGCAGCTTTCTCCCATTCTGCTTCCGTCGGCAGCCGTTTCTTCGCCCAACTACAGTAGGCCTTGGCGTCGTACCAGGTCGTCTGGACCACCGGCAGTTGCTCAATGCCCTCAATGGATTGGAGGGACCCGTTTCCATAGGGATTGGGTGGTGTGCGATGGCCAATGGATTTCACAAAGGCCATATACCGTTCATTCGTCACTTCGACTTGATCGATCGCAAACTGGTCCAGGTAGACAGATCGCTGCGGTCGCTCATCGTCCCGGCCTTTTCCTTCTGGATTGCCCATCAGAAATTCTCCGGCCGGAATCGTGACCATCGGCACCGGGTCAGGCTCTTTCGTTCCCGGCAACGCTTCCACAGTGAGCGACTGCATGAGCGCGAGGACCGTGATAACTCCCCATCGTCCTTCTGTTGAACTGAGTTGATCTACGCCACAGGCCAGTGATCATCTCTTCTGCTCCTTGCTACCCTTAATGGCTTGGGTGGTATGGAGTCGCACTTGCTTGACGAGGTGCTCAACCTGGCGCCGGTCTCCCTGCTCAGCTGCTTCATGCGCCTGGGTCACGAGGGTTCTGGCTTCGTGCAGGTGCTGCTCGATGTCTGCCTGAAGGGCTGGCGAGGCCACCGTTCCCCCCAATGCTGCTCGATGGTAGGCCTCCCATGCCCGGTCCACTTCATGATTGGCTTCATGGACCAGCTGCGCCGTCTCCTGATGCGCCTGTCCTGGAACATCGATCGGACTGGCGTGGAGGGATGAGGCCCCGAGTAGCGCGATGAGGACAATCCCTCGATGTAGAATCTTCTTGCGTATCATTGGTGCGCCTCCGTCACGGTCAGACCATGAACAAAATCTGCGAAATCTTCCTTCACGGTCGCTTCATCGATTGCTCAATCAATTGTCGAAGCTCAAGGAGCTCCCTATTCTTTGGATCAAGGGCCAGACCCTGAGCAACAGCCTGTTGGGCCTCCGGAAATCGCTCTCGTCCCATTTCGACGTAGGCCAAGATAGAGGCCTCTTTGATTTGCTGATTGATCTCTGAGGGGGCAGTCTTCGCGCAGCGGAAACCCAGACCCACGCCGTAGCTGTTATTCAGTGGATG
>JAAUPT010000295.1 GCA_012032965.1 Nitrospira sp. | reverse complement strand
GTCGACTATGATGGCATTGTTGCCGCTGAGTTCGAGCAGGGTTCGGCCCAATCGTTGTCCGACCAGAGACGCGACTCTCCGACCGACCGGCACCGAGCCGGTAAATGAAATGAGCGGGATGCGCTCATCCTGCACCATCTGCTCGATAAGCATGGGCTGGCCAGCGATAAACAGTGAAAAATCCCAGAATAGCCATGTTGCTGCATGACGCGATTGCAGATCTGCTGGACGGCCACGGCACAGAGCGACGCCTTCGGCGATGGTTTCCAGATAACGGTATCACCGGCGATGGCCGCGACAAACGCATTCCAGGCCCAGACTGCCACAGGGAAATTGAAGGCCGTGATCACGCCCACTGGGCCCAACGGATGCCATTGTTCGCTCATCCGGTGGGCCGGACGCTCGGATTGCATGGTCGCACCATAGAGCATTCGCGACTGGCCGACAGCAAAATCAGCCATGTCGATCATCTCTTGCACTTCGCCGTCGCCCTCCGCCTTGATCTTGCCGACTTCCAGAGACACCATTGTCCCTAACTGATCTTTCTTCTCGCGAAGGGCCTGGCCGATGAGCCGGACGATCTCGCCTCGCTTGGGGGCCGGGACCATGCGCCAGGTGCGAAACGCCTCCACTGATTCTTTAACGATCCGCTGATAATCCTCTGATGAACAGGGATAGACGCCCGCAATCTGCTCTCCAGTTGAAGGGTTGATCGAAGGGAGGAGCGTCCCGTCATTACGACCCGACCACCACCCATTGCCGGTACTTCCACCGGAATTCACGGCTTGGATGCCAAGGTCTCTCAACGCGGCGTGACTCGTGCTCATCGAAAGCAGCCTCCAAATTCATTGTTCAGAAAATCTTTTAATAAAACGGATTCCTGAGTGATGAATCCATGGTACTGCGCTGGATTCTTCAAGACAAGATCCATGACACAACAGACGCTGGATGCGGTCGTCATTTGGATCGCCGACCAGAGTTTGCCTTTGATGCACTGCGGGTACACTTTCTTCACGTAGTTTTCTTCGAGATCCATCCTTGTTCGTCCCGGTCACCGACGCATAAATGAGGACCACATCTTGTAGAGTCTGAGGCACAGCTCGTTCCAGGACACGCTTCAGGGTGTCGCGGTCTTCGTTGAGTTTGAGGTCCTTCATCAAGAGATGAATCTTTTCGCAATGGCCGGGATAGCGGAGGGTCTTATAGTTCATCGTTCGGACTTTTCCGGTATAACTATCGGCCAACGTGCCGAGTCCTCCCGAGGTGTTGAACGCTTCATAGAGGAGCCCGTCCAATTCGATCGTTTCATAGCCTTCAAGCGGCTGTAGTGGGACTTTTTCACCCTCTTCGATTCCATAGCAGACATTGCCGTACTCATTGATCAACCCATCGGTCGACCAGGTCAACGAATACTTGAGGGCATTGCTGGGATGCACGGGCAGCGCACCGACGCGCATCTTGACCGTATCCAACGTGTCAAAGTGAGTCATCAGCTCATGGGCCACGATACTGATGAATCCCGGCGCCAGACCACATTGGGGCATAAAAGCATGGGTCGCTCCTGCGCTTAACACTTTGATCTGGTTCGTGACCTCGACGTCTTCCGTCAGGTCGAAGTAATGCAGATGATGGGTCAGCGCGAGACCGGCAACCGTCGGATTACAGAAATAGGGGAGGCTCGAGAGGACTGCATCGAATTGATGCGCTGAGAGATAGGTACTGACGGCATCTGGATGCCGCACATCGAGCAGGCAGGGAGTGACCCGTTCCAAGCCGAGGTCTTCGACCAAATGCTTGGACGCATTGAGGGTCAGATCGCCTAGATGAACCTCGTAGCGGCCAGTTTGATTGAGTAGGCAGGCAATCAACGAACCGATCTTGCCGGCCCCGAGCACAAGCGCACGCTTCATAATAACGCATTATACTCCACCATTGGAGGACGAGCACTTGCTTTGAGAAATGTTGCGAGTCGACACGCGTAGCTGTTTAGTTCTGCTCGAGTGAATCGATGAGGTATTGGAGACGACGTGTCGGTTCCGTTGTGGTTTGATTATGCCGGCAGGGTGGGATATCTGCTTGTAGTCTGCGCAGCAATGCTGTCATCTTCATCGTATTCGGCACTTCACAATCCACACATGCATGCCGGATTCCAGTTCTTCAAAATGGCGCTGCACACGAAAGCTGGGCTGCTCCATAAAGTAGGCAGAGAGAAACCCATTGACGGCAGTCACGACCCAGGGATATTCTTTGATGTAACGATAGCTCAGCCGAAGCTCGGTTACTGTGATGTCCTGTCCGGTTTCCATTCCACCTCGATCATTTTCTACGTTGAAGGGTTCTTGTCTGGGTGCGGAACCTCGCCGGGGGGACCCCGAACTCCCGTTTGAAGGCGCGATTGAACGAAGGCTCGGATTCATATCCCACCTCGCTCGCCACTTCGGCCACGCTCTTGGAAGTGGAGGTCAACTCCTGAGCGGCGAGCTGCAGCCTCCAGCGTGTCAGGTACCCCATCGGGGTGTCTGACAGATAATGCCGAAATCGCTCGGCCAACACCGAACGGGACATGCCAACCTCATTCGCCAGCGAAGCGATCGTCCAGGCGTGTGACGGCTGTTTGTGCAAAAGCGCCAGAGCCTTTCCTACATCCGGATCGCGTATGCCCGCGAGCCAGCCTGTTTGTGACGGTTGGCATTTTCCCGATGTACCGCCGCAACGTTTCCACGAACAACACCTCCGACAATTTGGCGATGACCGCGGCGACGCCCGGTCCAGATGCTTCCGCGTGATCGACGGAGTAACGGAACGTATCTTCCAACCACTGCCCTGACGGGCTGTCCCGGATATGAACCTTGACGATCGGAGGAAGCCCGACCAGAAAGACCTGACAGATTGATGATCGCAGGTCAGGTAGCCGCAGATCAGCTTGGTGAGTTCTCCGCCGCCTCCGACCTGAGAAATCATACGTCCTTCGGCCAGCACCCGCCGTAGTTGTGCCGCACTGTCGATCGGTGTGACGGGAGGGCCGTTGCCCATAAAATGCGAATGGCCCTGCGGAAGGATGACGATATCGCCGGCTTCAAGAGGCACCGCGCGGCCGTCTTCTTCGATGCGAACGTACCCTCCTTCGGTCACGAGATGAAAGATGATGACGTGCTTGGGACGGGCAGGGAGATGCGACGCCATCGTGCAGGCGTCGGGTTCACGTACGCACCACGGCGACGAAAATTCACCGTTGAAGAAGACCGCGCCGTCCAGTTTCACGGCTCTTAGAACTTCAGACAGCACATCCATATGGATTCCGACCGGTGAAGTACGGGGTCCGGCTAAACAAATCGGACGTTAGGTGCAGCTTAGCATTCTCCTGCAAAGAGCGCCAGACGAGCTGATAAGACGCTAAACCACCTCTCTCGTATAGTGCGATCAGAAACAGCACGGCGTATCGAGGCGCCGTAAATTGATAACACAAGGAGGCCATCATGACGAGCGCAACGATTGGAGACATGGATAGTATAAAGGCTCGGCTCAAATCGATCTGGACGGCAGGAGACTATGATCGCTTCTCGCGATTCATGGATGGCGGTGCACGGGAGTTTTACGAACGCTTGAACATTGCGCCAAGCTGCAAGTTGCTGGACATCGCCTGTGGGTCCGGTCAACTAGCGCTGATGGCGGCAAGAGACGGCATCGAAG
>JAAUPT010000294.1 GCA_012032965.1 Nitrospira sp. | reverse complement strand
TCGAAATCACCATTGCAGAGGGCGGGTACACTCAGCGATACTATCACGGAGTCGCCGCATTCAGCGGTTAGCACTCAAGACGGTAAGTGCACTGTGGAAGCGGTCGGAAGAGTATAGGCGGGCCACGTTCCGAAAGCAGTTGCGGTCTTGTATGAACTCCCGTAGCGGTTGGATCGGGCAATTCCTCAAGCACCCCGCAACTGATAGCGAACGATTGGTGCTGGCAGGAGAAACGGCAGTGACGCGACGCACTAGAACGGGATTCTGGCCGATGGCGGGGGCACTCGTAGTGCTGACAACCTGGCTGGGAACCGAGGCCTGGGCGTATGAATCTGGACCCGTGAGGGGGGGGGCACGGTGCGAGGAACCGTGACAGTCGCCGGAACCGTACCGGCACCCAAAGAATTCGAGTTACGTCGTTTTCCAGACTACGAGTTTTGCGGCACACTGTCCGATGATCGTGGGTATCGGCGCCTGAGGGAAGTCACGTTCAAGCCGGACGGCGGCCTCAAAGATGTCGTCGTGGTAGTGGAAGGTGTGACACACGGCAAGCCATTCACCGTCACCAATGCCGAAGTGGAAGCAACGCTCTGTCAGTTTCTGCCCTTCGTCACCGTCGTCAGCGACACACGTCAAGTCACGGTGTTTAATCGAGACCCCGTACCCCATGACATCCAAGGGTTAGCGTCGGAGCAAACTGAAAGCGATAGAGTTTTCTATCGGCCATCCCTAGAGGCCAGTGGGACCACTGATCATGTCCAGCTAGCCAAAGGGCAACACGTGTTTACCATGCACTGCAGCCTGCACCCCTACATGCAGAACTGGGGCTATGCTGTTGATAATCCCTATTATGCCGTGACAGATGCGACCGGCGCCTTCTCCATCGAAGAGCTTCCGCCGGGGACATATCGCCTCAAGGCCTGGCATCCCATTCTTGGAACGCAAGAACGGGAGTTCACCATGGTCGCTAATGAAACGGCCTCACTGGACCTATTGTTTGAAGCCACCTACTGATTGATAGCGGCTCATTACTAGGAGGCCAGAAAAGGTATCCGGGCCCCGCTCATGTGCAAAATGAGCTCTAAACGATATAGGAAACGAACAGGTCAAACTCTCTGGCTCTTACCAAAAAAACTATTGGTATTTAATGCTGGGATACCAGTTGTTGATACAAAGTCTGGGTTTCTTTGGCAATGGCAGCCCAGCTAAAGAATTGTTCTGCTCGTTGGCGACCGGCTTTGGCAAACCGTTCACGCATTCCCTTGTCAGCCATCAAGCGATTGACGGCCGCAGCTAAATCCCGCTCGAATTTTCTTGGGCTTAATGGAGTAAAAGGAGATTCTGGCATTTGTTGGACAGGGACCAGGATGCCGGTTTCTCCATCTTCAACCACCTCCGGAATCCCCCCAACGGCTGATGCAACTACAGCGGTATCGCACGCCATTGCTTCAAGATTGATAATTCCGAATGGCTCATAGATTGAGGGGCAACAAAAGACTGCCGCATGTGAATAGAATTCGATCACGCTCTGCTTGTCCAGCATCTCAGGAATCCAGATCACACCTGCTCTGCTCGCAGAGACTTCTTTGACAGCAGCCTCCATTTCCGCGGCGATTTCGACGGTATCGGGGGCCCCGGCACAGAGAACCACCTGGAAGTCAGAGTCGAAATACTGTATGGCTCGAACCAGGTGTATTATTCCTTTCTGACGGGTAATTCGCCCGACAAATAAAACAAAAGGCTTGGACGGATCCACCCCGTAGCGTCGAAGTGCGTCGGTTGATGATTGCTTTTTATATTCCATTGGATCAATTCCATTATGGATGACCTTGATCTTCTCTTCAGCAATGCGAAAATGGTGAAGGATATCTTGTTTGGTTCCATGAGAGACAGCGATCACGGCATCGGCCATTTCCAGAGCCGTCCGTTCGACCCACAAGGAAAAAATCGTATCCACCCCTCAGCTGTTCCCGTTTCCAAGGGCGGAGCGGCTCTAAGGAGTGCGTCGTAATGATGAGTGGACCCCGTAATTCAATTTCGCTAAGATTCCACCGAGATGCGTATACCACGTATGACAGTGGACAAGATCGGCCTCAATGCCAAACGAGTTGAAATTCAACCCTCTCTGAATAGCCCCAAACACAGACTCCAAATATTTCGGACACCCGTAACCGATCTTGTCGAGTTTAAACCCTCTGACGTGAAGGTTATGGTGAGCCATATGCTGATCACCAAAACACCGAACTTCCACAGGAAGAAGCTTAGCCAATTCCTTACTCAGGTATTCCACATGAACACCCGCTCCACCATAGATATAGGGTGGGTATTCGTTACTGAACATCAGAACTTTCATGTTGGGGTTTCTCTCTCTGGCTCGGTTGATAAAATGTTACGTCACTAGTGGAATCCGAACTTGCTTCGTGCGTCAACCGTCAACTGCGAAACCACAATATAACTGGTCGTCGAATCATTCAAGCCCACTGTCGACCCAATCTCGGAGAGGCGAACCCAATATGAAGCCAGTGGTCTTCCCCCTAAACTTTTCCCCGTCATGGATGCTGCCGGTTCCTTCTCTATCGAAGATCTCACGCTGGCGACATAACTTCTCAAGGCTTGGCATCCCATTCTTGGAACGCAGAAGCAGACTCTACGGTGATTCCCAACGAGACGACCTCACTGGAGCTGTCGTTTGACCCTAACTCCGCAAAGTTACAAACTCAGATCTGGAGGCCAGAAAAGGTATTCGACTGCTTACTACTCGCCGTAACCCGTGAACCCTCGCCTCGCTACCACGACTCCTGGGTTACTAGCATCGTTCTCGTAAACTCCCCAGTTGCAGGGAGTGGGTGGACCTAGCGATACTCTTTAGAGGATAACCACCATTGAACGGGCTCCTTCCGAGAGGGTTCGCAAGTAGACTCAAGTGTGGCGGGAGGTCATGAGGTCGCCGTCTCGTGTAAGATCTCGCCGCGATTGAACCGGACCATCGCTTTGGGCATCCTGCAACCGATGCCCAACGATCGTGATGGCAGGAGGACCACCGGTGAAACGATACACCAGAACCGGAATCCAGCTGACCGCGGGGGTACTTGCCGTACTGACACCCTGGTTGGGGACCGAGGCCTGGGCCTATAAGTCGACACCCGTGAAGGAGGAGGCCACCGTACAAGGGACAGTAACCGTAACCGTCACCGAAACCACCCCGGCTCCTCAAGAATTCGAGTTGCGTCGCTTCCCAGACCACGAGTATTGCAGCAAGCTCTCTGATGGCTATGGCTATCGGCTCCTGAGGGAAGTTACAGTTCGACCGGATGGGGGCCTTAAAGATGTCGTAGTAGTCGTGGAGGGAGTAGAGCGCGGTAAGCCCTTCGCCGTCACCAATGCCAAAGTGGAAGCGAAGCTCTGTCAGTTTCTGCCGTTTGTCACCGTGATCAGCAACACACGTCGAGTCACGGTGTTCAATCACGACCCAGTCCCCCATGACATCCAAGGACTCGCGCCGGATCAATCGGGCAACGAGAGGGTCTTCTCTCGGCCGTCTTTACGGGCAAGGGGGACCACCGATCTCGTGCGGCTAGCTAAGGGGCACCATGTATTTGCCATGCAGTGCAGCATGCACCCCTACATGCAGAACTGGGGTTATGCCGTCGATAATCCCTATTATGCGGTGACAGATGCGACTGGCTCCTTCACCATCCAGGA
>JAAUPT010000293.1 GCA_012032965.1 Nitrospira sp. | reverse complement strand
CGCAATGGTATCGAGGATCCTCATTCCGAGCACTTGGTTCGATACAGGCGCCGGTATCTATGGGACTTTCTATCCGACAACATTGTCGAAGATCGACTATGAACTCTATGCAATAAACGGCATGAGCCAGGACGCGGGCGCGCTCACTGACCTAGGCACGCGAAGCGCCAGGGGGAGCGTGGCACGGGATCGCAATGACAGCAAGGCCGTCGTCGGCCGCGTTGCCTTCAGCCCAAGATTGGGGATTGAAATCGCCGGCTCGGGATACCATGGACAATACAAACAATCTACGGCCACGACTGGATCAGGGAATCTCGATATATTTGCGGTTGACTGGACCTTACAGCGCGGTCCGTTCGAACTCATCGGAGAAGCCGCCTGGTCTTGGATCAGCAACAACAACGCGACCGGAGTGGCTGCCACTCCCATTGGACCAGGCCGTATGTACGGATACTACGTCCAAGGAAACTACCACTTTATGCCGGAATTCCTGAAGCGAGTAGCCCCCAGCCACTTTTCCGATGCGTCGACCTTCACGTTCACCGTTCGATGGGAACAAGTCGACACCGATTCAGATAACCGCACACTGGTCAATGGCCTCGGCAACCGGCGAGAGCTCGATCGATTGACGGTGGGTCTGAATTTCAGACCGATCGAAGACACGGTTTTTAAAATCAATTGGCAGCATAATGCGCAGAACGGCGCGCTGGGATTAACACCTGCCGGAGATTTGGGCGCCACCAATAGTCCGCTTGACGGAGATGGGTTCCTCTTCCAGGCGGCGACATACTTCTAACTGTAATGAAGGAGGCTCCCCGCCGTCTTGGCGGGGAGCTCAGGACATGAAGAAGCTTCTGAGACTCGGCATACGTATTCTGCCACTGTTTTTCCTCGGTGGCCTGGTCGGTTGTGCTTCGATGAGCGGAATGCAAGAGCGTTTTGCCGCCTGCACCTATGATCATGCCTGGGAGGCGGCATTGGAGGCTGTGAAAGACCGCTCGACCGACACGAAGAACAAAGAAGCCGGATTGATCGTCACTCAGTGGCTCGAAATTCCGATGCCGGGAAGAACTTATGGGGTTTTTCGGAGGGCCATCGGGGACAGCCGAGATCGATCCCGCCTTACCCTGAAGGTAAAACGGTTGGATGATGTCACAAGAATTTCCTTCGTCGAAGAACGGCAGAGTTGGGTGTTTCGTGGAGGATCGCGTCTCTTCGGCTGGGAACCGACGGACCCTTCTGAAGAAGTCATGCACGACGTGCAGAAACGCATTGACACCAAACTGCAGGAGCACGGATGCGCGGTCACGTAAAGTTTCTTTCAAGCTTCGCGCTCGGGACGGCACTCTGTTTGACCATGCCCCTGTCGGCTGGAGCCGAAAAAGTATGGGATAACGACCTGAAGCGCTATCTCACCGAGGACGAGTTGAGTCACGCGGAAGTCTTCTTGTCTGAAGAAGAGGCCGTGAAGATCATGCTGCAGAAATCCGAACGTGTCCGCAAAGAAACGATTCAGCTCACGCAGGAGAAGAAAGGCCTGATCGAGCAGCGCATCGGATGGAAGTTCCCGGAACAAGCCTTCGAGGTCTACATTGGTGAGACCAGAGATACAATCGACGGCTACGCCATGGTTCACAACACCATCGGCAAGCACAAGCATATGACCTACATGGTCGGCGTAGATCCAGAGGGTGCTTGTTCGGACGTCGAACTCTTGGTGTTTCGAGAGGCACGAGGAAGTGAAGTCGGCCGAAAGCGATTCAATGTGCAGTACGAAGGCAAGACGGTGTTGGACCCCATCCGTATCAATAAGGACATCATCAATATCACCGGCGCCACGATGTCCGTCCGTTCCATCAGTGCCGGCGTCAAGCGAGTACTCGTACTGATTGATGAGTTTTACCTTAAGCCCGCAGGGATCGGCAGCGAGACGCTGGCCGCGAAGAAGGACAAGGGATTTTTTACGTCTATCTTTGGCAACTGACAGAAGTGGACCCAGCGTCCCAAGCATGCGTAACTTCAACCAGAAATTTAAGCTTCGTGATTCGGATCGTCATATCCGGCTGTTGTACACGTTGTTCTTGCTCTTAATGTTTATCGGTTTTTGTTTTTCATTTTTTTGGGCCCACAGCATGACTGGGTTATCACCGCAAGGCATCGCCGATCACTATCGAGGGTCTGATATCACTTTTGGAGAACCGATGTCGTTTCGGGAATTGGCGGAGATCACTCACTTCCATCTCTTTACGATGCCGGTCGTCTTCATGATCCTGATTCACGTCATGTACCTGACCAGCGCCAGCCATACCCTGAAAACGGTCGTCACGTGGGGCGGCTTCGGCGGCGTGATCCTCGACCTCCTGTCACCATGGCTGATCAGCTATGTCTCCCCGATCTTTGTCCTCTCGATGTTGACCGGTGATACGTTAATGACCATCAGTTTCTTGGTCATGATGGTGGTCCCCCTCTATGAAATGTGGATACTCGGGCAACCGTTGATGGGAGGGAAACGCGCCTAAGAACTATACCCATCGGTATCTATTCTCACATTGTTGAGCGGCCAGCGGTTTTTCACCCAGAGCCCAGGATCACATGGATGGTCCTGGGCTCTTCGTTTTTTGGAGGTGGCGCTATGCATATCGATCCTGATGCGGTCGACGTGACCCAAACGACCGTGATGAGGCTCCAACATATGCTCCGAAAGATCGACCGTTTATGTCTTCCTCCGTCATCGCGGCGTGATCTGGAGAACATCCTCGTTCGGCAAGTGGCACACGAATTAGATCGGCTTCTACCGTGGCAAGCCGGGCATGGACGAGGAACAGCGGCGATCGCACTTCTGATCGGACAGGCAACACGTCTTACGGACGAGGATTTACATCAGCTCAAGTTGGCCTCCCTACTTCATGATATCGGCATTCTCATGCTTCCACCGTGTTTACACACCAGACGAGAATGGCTTGAGCCAGACGCCTACGCGACGGTTCAAAACCACCCGAGGCTCGGAGCCACGCTGCTTGAACCCTTTTCATTTCTTCGTGAGGCTACAGCGATGATTGCACACCATCACGAGCGATGGGACGGATCGGGGTACCCCTATGGCCTCAGGGGAACGTTCATCCCGGTTGGGGCAAGAATTCTTGCCGTCGCCGATGCATTTGAAGCCATTCAGGTTCCACATGTTCGTGATCGGCTTCTGCGCGATCGCATCGCCCTCCGAATCTTACAGGTGGCTTCAGGAACTCAGTTTGATCCCTGTATCGTCGATATCCTGGTCGAACTGTCCGGGGAAATGGGTACGGTGCATGCGAGAGAAGCATCGCATCCGTAACACAGCCGGCGTCCGCCCAGCGCCGGCTTCAAAGTGGGAGGCCCATCCCTCCCACTTTACCAGGCAAGGGTCCTCGCCTCCCGAGGGCCCCTGCCACCCTGGTTCGAACAGCGGGTCGTGATGGGACTAAGACCCGAAACCGGCATAGCAAGGACAATGAGATCGTTCATAAAACGCTTTTCATCCACGGTTATTACACATGATCGAAGAATGCGCACAGCTTGACAGTCTTCATAACCAACACAAGGAACGCTGCACCATGAGTCACGACAAGATGCCGAGTCACACACACAGGTCTCTCTGGCCTTTTTATGCTCGATGCTGTTTCTCATCGGAGCGGTTGCCTGCTCCGGGAACAAAAACTCGCCCCC
>JAAUPT010000292.1 GCA_012032965.1 Nitrospira sp. | reverse complement strand
TAGAGCAAATTACGAGAAACTCATGCAACAGCTTGAACCGTACTTTGATGGGGTGCCTCAATGTGTTCACCCATAATCCTTGGGGAGAGTATGGGCACGAAGAGCATATACAAGTATATCGAGCCGTCAAAAGTTTGCAAGGCAAGATGAAATTTAACCTGTGGTTCTCTAATTATGTCAGCAATAAATCATTTAAGTTGATGCTCAGTCATGCGGAGAGATTTCATTTCGAATATGCCTCATTTGAAACAAATAAGGACCTTGCCCACGATATTATGCGCATTTATAAGATGCATAAATGTTGGACATGGTATGATCACTGGGAATGGTACAGCAAAGAATCGTTCATTCAAGGAAGGGATTTTGAACACGGAGACAAGAAGCTTGGGAATCTCTTTCCGACAAACCTCATGAAAGTTAGTCTTCCTCCAGTACGCAAGGGGAAGAGACATTCTTATTACTCGATGATAGTCGAACGATGAGGAAGTTGGTGAAAGAAATCCTCAGAAAATTCGGCGTGGAAATAAGACCATACAGGCCCAATGTACATGAAAAGATGGTGTCGCTAGAGCCTGAAACCAAAAGGCACGGCAATGTGCTCCTATCGTATCACATTCAACCTTTCTTATTATGCCCAGGCGAACCAGTTCCAAATTCACACACCAGCCAATGGCGGTGCCTGCAGATCGCGAGAACGTTTGCGGACCTGGGGTATTCTGTGGATGTGATCGATTCTCATAACCACGTCTTTCAACCGAAAAAACCGTATGCGCTGTTTGTTGGCCACCGGATTAATTTTGATCGGATTGCCGGGTTGCTCAATCATGACTGCATCAAGATCGCACACCTGGATACCGCTCATTGGATTTATAATAACTACGCGACCTATCAGCGAAAATTTGAACTGCAGCAGAGAAGAGGCATAACGATCAAAGGAAGCGATAGGATCGTAGAGCAGACTCTCGCGCTTGAACATGCTGATTACGTAACCGTCTGTGGTAATGATTTCAATGTCACCACACTCCGGTATTCAGGTAAACCGATCTACAAACTTCCTCAAACGCCAGCGACTGTGTATCCCTGGCCTGAGGACAAAGAGTTCAACAACTGTCGGGCGAATTTTCTATGGTTCGGCAGTCATGCCTTTGTGCACAAGGGGTTGGATTTGGTATTAGAAGCTTTTCCGAATGCCGGATTGCCATCTGTATGTGTGTGGTCCACTGAAAAAGGAAGAAGAGTTCATAGAGGCCTACTATAAAGAGCTCTATCAAACTTCGAATATCCATGTAGTTGGATGGGTTGACGTGGAGAGTCCTGAATTTATAATGATGGCGAAGACGTGTCTGGGTGTTGTGTATCCTTCTTGCTCCGAAGCCGGAGGGGGGAACGTGATTGTCTGTATGCATGCTGGGCTGATCCCCCTTGTCAGCTATGAGTCAAGTGTTGACGTGGAGGATTTTGGTGTGATGTTCAAGGAGAACACCGTCCATACGATAAAAAATGCTGTCCAAGCAATGTCCAATCTTCCTGCTGGCCAGCTTCAACAAATGTCCAGGAAAGCGTGGGAATTTGCACGAGCTCATCATACAAGAGAAAAATTTACAGACGAGTACAAGAAGCTTGTGTTGGGTATTTTAGAAAAGGCGAAAAGCAATGAGTCGGAAAAGTATCGCTGATGGTTGTCAGCAGTGGAGACCAAAGTCAAACATACTGAGGTTGATATTTTGAGATAGATTCTCGCCTCAGTGAATCTCGGTTCCATTCCGAACACGAGCGCAATTGGATCCTCACCCATCGGACAGCCCTGTGAGGTTCGACGAAAGGAGTGAGTAAGGATCGGAAATATGAGTTCAGACTCACAACCTTTAGTGAGTGTGCTGACGCCCGTTTACAACTGCGAGAATTACCTGTCGGAATGTATTGAGAGCGTATTGGCGCAAACTTATCAAAATTGGGAGTATTGCATCGTTAATAACTGCAGCACTGATGGGACCCTGGAGATTGCCGAAAGATATGCCAAAAAAGACCACCGGATTCGGATCCATAATAACCCGGAATTCGTCGGCATTGGTCAAAATGGGAACATTGCGTTTCGGCATATGGCCTCAGGTAGCAAATACTGCAAAGTTGTCTTTGCCGATGATTGGCTGTTTCCGGAATGCATTATGAGAATGGTCGAATTGGCAGAAGCCCATCCGACGGTTGCCATCGTCGGCTCCTATGGGCTGGTTGGAGAGACAGTATCCTGGGCTGGGTTGCCCTATACCAGCACGGTAATTCCAGGTCGGGATATTTCCAGGTGGACGCTGCTGGGTCGACCGTATGTCTTTGGAAACCCGACGTCCCTTCTGTTGCGTTCAGATGTTGTGCGGGCATCAGATCCATTTTACGATGAGGTCAATAGTCATCGTGATTCGGAGGCGTGTCTTCGGATTTTGAAAAATTGGGACTTTGGCTTTATCCATCAAGTGCTGACCTACAACCGATTGCGTGAAGGGTCGGGGAGAAGCTTTAGTCAGCGGTATAATACCCATCTGCCAAATTATATCGATAGGCTTCTGAAGTTTGGCCCCGCGGTGTTGAGCCAAGAGGAATTACATGGACGGCTCACACACTACTTAGCCAAATACTATGACTACCTGGCCGTCTCGGTGTTCATGCGAAGAGAAAAGGAGTTCTGGGCATTTCACCGAGAGAAAATGAAGGGCATAGGGCAGCCGTTGAGCCATCTGAAATTGGCCACGGCGGTTTGTCTAAAGGCCATCGACTACCTGTTAAATCCAAAAAGAACGGTTGAGGGAATCTTAAACAAGTTTCGGTAGGATGTTTGTTTCACCCAAGGCTTGCGACTGGTATCGTGATGAAGGATGTCGGACAGGAGATAAAACTCAACGGTTCAGGGCGACCGCTCTTTTCAGACATCGGGGTCGTCGCGTTTGTACCGGAGGAATGGGGTGGTCCCTGGCTGTCCCGGCATCAGGTGCTGACCCGCCTGTCAAAATATTTTCAGGTCGCCTGGGCGGAGCCTGCTAGAAGGGCGAGAGAACTTTTCCATGGCAGTCAGAAACCGGTGAATCGAGCCCATCGTTTGGAAGCGTTTCCAGAGGGGTTTGTCTTGTATCAGCCGGAAAGGTGGCTGCCGTGGTTTGGTCAGCCGGACTGGCTGGCCTCGTGGACCGCGGCAGAAAGAGGTCGTCGTGCGGCGGCATTGCTTCGTCGGCGTGGATGCAAGACCATCATCTTTTATCTCTGGCGGCCGTATTTCGATCGTGTCTTAGAGAGCGGTTCCTATGATCTCAGTTGTTATCACATCGTTGATGAATATTCGTTCTCTCCTACCGAGCTTCCACTGACAGATCAAGAGGTCCATCTGATCAAGCGAGTAGACCAAGTATTCATCCATTCTCCAGCGTTGCTGGAACGAAAAGGACATTTCAATCCCCATACGCTCCTTGTTCCCAATGGGGTGGACTATCAGGCATTTGCGACTCAACAGGAAGAGCCGGCGGACTTAAAAGAGATTCCCCATCCGAGAATCGGTTATATCGGGGTCATCAAATCGCAGTTGGATTTGAGGCTTTTGCTGAGGCTGGCGACTTGCCATGTGGAATGGTCCTTTGTCTTCGCCGGACCGAAAAATAGCCTCGGAATGGATGCGCCGCTAGTGGATGAGTTATCCGGCTTGCCGAATGTACATTTCCTTGGACAC
>JAAUPT010000291.1 GCA_012032965.1 Nitrospira sp. | reverse complement strand
ACGCATTTCGGCAATTGGGGTTCGACGAGGTGGTAGAGGTATATGACAAGGACGCAAGTGCTCGACGATTGCGTCAGCTCTTCAACGACATGATACCGAGAAAAGTCGGGCGTATGGATCGACTCGTGGTGTTCTATGTGGGCCATACCGGCTCGATGCAAGACTCTGATGGGCAGGATCAAGGGTATCTTGTGCCGATCGACGCGCCGATCAATAACGCTGCCAAGTCAGTCACCGTGGAGCAACTCAAAGAGTTTACGAGGCGGTCCGCCTCGAAGCACACACTGTTGATTCTGGACGCGCCGATCTATGGGTGGGAAACCACCACACCGCAGGACCGCACGCTGGAAGGGCGGTTGAGTCCAGAACCGGAGACCGAGCGCCGCGTGGTGCAAGTGATGAGTGCGGCCGGGAAGGGAGAAGTCTCTGCGCGACCCTATAACAGTAGTCGCTTCGTTCAGACTCTGCTGAAAGGACTTTCTGGGACGGCGGATCTCGACAGGAATGGCTGGCTCATGGCGTCTGAATTGGGCACTTATCTCGTGCAGCAAGTCGGAGCGGTGTCCAACGGCATGCAACTACCGACGAGCGTGCGCATTGAGGGCGATGGAGATACCGTGTTAGTCGAAGGAAGTAAGGCTGCCTTCTCCCTCGGTGCCGAGCCGCAGACCCCGTCCGAGCGGCAAGATGCGGCGAAGGCTCAATATGAACGTGCCTTTGCGCTGCTCCAGGAGGGAAAGGCGATCGAAGAGGCGGTGGAGCGACTGGATCGCGCGATTGGGTACGATCCCACCTATGGCGACGCTTATGTTCTCAAGAGTTATGTTCGATTGGAAGTGCTTCCAAACCTTGATGAGGCCTTGGATGCCGCTCTCCTCGCTGTGCAGTACGCGCCAGGAAACCCGGATTCGTTTTATACGCTGGGCTTGGTCTACGAAAAGCGCGGCAAGTTTCTGGACGCTGAGATAGCGTTCCAGCAAGCGCTGCAGGTGAACAGCACCTATCAGGATGTGTATTTTGCATTGGGGACGCTATATGACGATCATCTCAATGATCAGCAGAAGTCGGTCGAGGCATTTCGTCGGTATGTAGAGCTGGGTGGCACCCATGCTCGGGCTCGCGCCACTGTCAACCAAGCTGATCGAGCTCCCGTCCCCTAGTCGGATTCGCCACCTTTCAGATATCCAAGCCCGATTTTCACTGCGCGACGTGTGATTTCCGCCCAGCGTGTTTGTGGATAGCTGACAGGATGGCAGCAGTGGTTGGGTCTTGGATATCGAGATTTCTAATGCGAAGAATGCCGTCGTCAATCTGAATGTCGGCCACAGTTCCTCCCTCTTCTCATCCGTAATGAAGTGCGAAGCGACCCTTGCGTTGACTGATTAAAAACCCCATGTTAGCATGATCCATCAGTTTTTACCGGTATTTTCTGCGTACGGGAAAATATTTACACAGAAGGAGGATGGTCATGCTTAGGTCACAACTGATTCCCTCAAAGCTGGTCGGTCTCAGTCTTACGGTCCTGCTGATGGGGACACTTGTGGCTTGTGGCGGTCCTCCGAAATGGGTCCAGCATGGATCCGGCACGTTCAATGAAAAAGACAGCAAAGCCTTTTACGGAGTGGGGGCGGTAACGGGAGTGCGCAACGCCCCGCTTGCATGGGATACGGCAGAGAATCGCGGCAGAGCAGAAATTGCCAAGACATTCGAAACCTATACCGGCTACTTGATGAGAGATTATGCCGCCTCAACAACGGCGGGCGATTTCACTCGGAATACCGAAGAACAAAATGTCGAGAGAGCTATCAAGACCATCACGACCACTACGTTGAGTGGAGTTCGGAAAATGGACCAGTACCTAGATACAAAGACCAACACATATTATGTCTTGACCAAATTGAGCTTAGAGGATATGAAGAACAACCTGGAACAGGCCAAAGAACTCAACACCCAAGTCCGGGACTTCGTGCGGAAAAACGCTGATCGCTTGTTTGAGCGGCTGGAAAAAGAAGAAGAAAAGCGGGGCGTCCAGTGATCTTCTTGAGACAGCCGTTCACGCCTTCTTGGAGGTGGATCGTGATTCAACCGCGTCGCTCTTCTCTTCTCGTCATAATGAGTGCTGTCCTTGTATTGTCAGGATGTGGACACGAAACAAAGGTGACTCGGGTCGACACTGGGGTCGTCACTGATTTGAGCGGTCGATGGAACGACACGGATTCCAGGATGGTGGCGGAAGCCATGGTCAAAGATGCCCTCCAATATCCTTGGCTCGGGAATTTTGAAAAGTCGACGCAACGCCAACCTGTCGTCGTCGTAGGAACCGTCGTGAATAGCAGTCATGAACATATCAGCGTACAGACCTTTATCACGGATCTAGAACGAGAACTCACCAATTCCCAGAAAGTCACGTTTGTGGCCGGCAAAGGCGAACGCGATGAAGTTCGAACCGAACGGAAAGAGCAAGCGATCTACGCGAGTGAAGAGACTCAAAAGGCCCCCGGGAAAGAGACCGGGGCCGATTTCATGATGAAGGGCACGATCGCCACTATTCTTGATGAAGCTGATGGGACCAAGGCCGTCTTCTACCAGGTTGATCTTCAGATGATCGATTTGGAGAGTAATGCCAAGGTCTGGTATGGGCAAAAGAAGATCAAGAAGGTGGTCGAAAAGAAACGCACAGTCTTTTAGCATCCGCGGACACTGTTGAGACCATTCCTCTCACGGTTTGCCCCCGAGGGTTCTGTGCAGTGGGGCGTTGCCACTCCAATCTTGTCGCTCCTGTTTATTTCCATCATCCTTCTCTTGACCGGGTGCGGTCCCTCGGTCAATCACTACGTGTTAATCGAACAAAGCTTGCATGCCGGTGACCCGCACCGGGCTGCCGCCATCGTTGAGCAGACTGAGGAAGAGTATGGAGCGAAGAATCGACTTCTGTATGCCATGGATCGAGGTATGGTGCTGCAGTTGGCGGGCCAGTACGAGCAAAGTAATGCATCGCTTGACCGAGCCGAAGAGGAAGTTGAGCGACTCTATACGAGGAGTATCCGTTCAGAAACGGCTGCCTTTCTGTCGAATGATAACGCCTTACCCTATGAAGGGGACGCCTACGAGCATGTGATGGTCAATGTGGTCAAGGCGCTGAACTATGCGGCACTGGGGCAATTGCAAGAAGCCTTGGTTGAGGTGCGTCGTGTCGACCATCGCCTGAATGTGTTGGGTGATAGGATCAAAGAGGCAGGCAAATATCGAAATGACGGATTTGCCCGATACCTGAGCGGCATCTTGTACGAGGCTGCCGGAGATCTCAACAATGCGTTCATCGCCTATCGGAATGCCTATGAAGCCTATGGCGCCATGAGCGGGTGGTCGAAGGTTTCGTCTCCTCCATCCTTGCGCGCAGATCTCCTGCGTACGGCCGAGGCGCTCGGCTTGAGGACGGAATTCGAAGCGTACCGACAGGCATTTCCGGATGTGGTATGGGACTCTGTTTCCTCTGTCCAGCAATCAGCTCAAGTCGTGATGATCAGCTATAATGGGCGGGCTCCCAGAAAAGAGGACCTGTTGCTCGATTTGCCGATCAGTCTTGATGCCGCACAGTTAGTTTTGCTAAATAGAGGAGTTTTTCATCAGCCCTATCAGAGGAATCGCGTCACGGACAGTGTGCTCTACGGACTCAATGGGCGGGTGGTTCGGGTGGCGATTCCACGGTTGGTTCGACAAAAAACG
>JAAUPT010000024.1 GCA_012032965.1 Nitrospira sp. | reverse complement strand
GGCGATCTACTTGGCTCCCGAGTGATGGGATGGCTGACTCTCAAGCTCTGAACGATCCGCCAACCGAAATTCTTTGGCCCAAAACTTGCTGTCAGTTACTACAGCTACCCAGCTGCGCTGTATCACGACACGGAGAAGTACAGGCTTGTAATCTCCAACTAGACTTGGCATCGTGAGGGATGATTGCACGTACCGGCTATCATGATTAATCCGCCGATCCGATCACGCCACCGCATGCTGCCATTTTTATCTCTCTTCATCCTGTTCTGCTTCACGACCTCATGGGGCACAGTTCACGCGGCCGAAATTGCCATCGTCAAATCGGCCGCTCTGCCCTATTACGACCACGCGATTGTAGGATTCAAGGCAGGCCTCCCATCCATGACGAAGGTGAAAGAATACAACCTAGATGGTCAACTTACACGAGGAAGAGACATCGGCAAGTCCTTGCGAGCCTCACCACCCGATCTTGTCTTGGCCGTCGGGCTCAAAGCGGCAATCTCCGCCAAGCTGGAACTTTTCGACACGCCGGTGGTGTTCTGCATGGTATTGAATCCCGAGACACACGGTCTGCCCACCTCCAACATGACCGGGATCGCTGTCCGGGCGTCACCTGAGGATCAACTTGCGGCACTTCGCTCCGTCATGCTCAATCGGCCACGAGTGGGAGTGCTGTACGATGAGGAACAAACCGGAGCCTTTGTTCGCGACGCGCTCACAGCGGCTACACATCAGGGCCTACAGCTCGTATCGGTCGCAGTCCGCCACCAAGAAGACATTCCTCGTGCCATCTCCCGCTTGCTCCCGAAGATCGATGTCTTGTGGCTGATTCAAGACCAGGTTGTGGTCTCCGAATCAGCGATCCCTTTCTTTTTGGAATCGAGCTTGAAGGCCAAGGTGCCCGATGTTTACCTTCTCGTCCACCTTGGTTCAGCAAGGAGCGGTCGGCGCCTTGGTGTTAGATCCTTGGGCTGTGGGACGGCAGGCAGCCCGGCTTTCACTCGCGCGCCTCCGGGATGCCGGAACATCGGCAGGCATCATTGAAGCGCCGGAACATTCGCAATGGGCGCTGAACGTAAAATCTGCAGAGAGTTTCGGCATAGCACTGAGTCCCGATCACATTCGGTTGGCCGGCCATGTCTTTAGCGGGTCAGGGGCGATGGCCCAAAAACTCGACTCGTCGGATCTGCTCCCCTAGTCCGGCTCATGAGGACACGGAACCCTGCAATTGCGCGCACATCAATGGCGATGGTTGATCTTGAAACGCTGACTCCCGCACGGTTTTCGATCACACTCCGAACGAAGCTTGTCTTCTGTACAGCCGTCATTCTAATCACCGCGTGCCTCCTACTGGGTTGGCTGTTCGTTCAACAGCAGGTGCGATCGGCGGCCGAGAGCGTGGTGCAGAGCGGCACTCTCTTGGCAGAGCATCTGGCACACATGGGTCGATCCAGTATCGTGGCCGGAGACACTTCTCGATTGAACCAGCACATTCAGGAGATTCTCGCCGTCAATCGAGTCGCCTATGTCGCGGTCATCTCTCCAAGCAGTGAGCTCCAAGCCGGATTTGGGAAAGGTGCGTGGGAAGACCAATTCTCCCAGCAAGCACCCGGCGAGCGACAATTTGCCGCAACACAATTGTTACGGCCACGTCATCGTACGGATGTCACGAGCGAGCCGCTCGTTAGTGCCATCGACCTGAATACTGAGGGACCCGTTCTCCGGCCGAAACTCGAATTGACGCCAGGGGAACTCATGAGTCTCGTGGGAGGCGCCGAGCTTCCCATCTTTTATGACATCACCGTTCACGTCCCATCCTACTCACCGGTGACCACGTTGGATCCTGCCCTGCAACTCATGCTTGAAGAGCGATTGGATGAACCTGAAGAAAACATGACACGTACCTTTACAGCTTCTACTCTCGTGCAGGTAGGGCTGTCGACATCCCACCTTCAGCATGATCTGCGTCGATTATTGTGGCAAGCGGTCATCATTACGCTGAACACTCTGGCAGGTGGACTATGTATTGCGGTCTTGTTGGCTCGCCGCATGACCATCCCATTACAAAGCCTCACTCTCGCAGCCACGAAACTGGCCGGTGGAGAAACGGTGCCGGCCTTGGATATACGGACCCGCGATGAGATCGGCACGCTCACAGGAGTCTTCAACAACATGGCCACGAGGTTGCATGCTCGCGAGCGGGAGTTGCGCGAGCTGGCCCATACCCTTGAAGACCGCGTGAAGGACCGAACAGAAGAGCTCGCCCTGGCCAACACCCGACTACAAGAAATCGATCGTCGTAAATCCATTTTCGTCTCCACGGCATCGCACGAACTCCGGACGCCGCTGACCTCAATGAAAGTCCATGTGGCCAACCTGCGCGATGGGATTGATGGAGCCGTCTCGGACGAGCAACGACGATCACTGGCGCGTGTCGAGGCCAATCTGTCGCGCCTTCAGCTCCTCATCGATGATCTTTTGGATCTGTCACAGATTGAGATGGGACAAACTGCCATGCATGTCAGACCGGTCGCAGTCGGCGCTGTGATCGCCAAGTCCGTTGAAGATGTCTACCCCATGGCTTCCGAACGTCGGGTGAACGTCGTGATCACGCTAGTATCCGATCTTCCCCAAGTATCGGCTGACCCCGACAAATTGCACCAGATTACGTTGAACCTGCTACACAACGCAGTGAAGTTCACACGTTCAGACACGACGGTCGACGTATCGGCCGCTCCGTTGTCGGACGGCACTGTCCGAATCTCAGTGTCGGATACGGGACCCGGGATTACGTTGGAGGATGCGGAAAAGATCTTTCAGCCATTCTATCGCGTATCCACCACAGGAAAGACATCAAAGGGAGTGGGCCTAGGACTTGCGATCGCCAAGTTGCTCGTCGAACTGCATCATGGCCGACTGTGGGTCGAGACCGTGCCTGGCTATGGCAGTCGTTTTTCGTTCACGCTGCACTCGATTCAAACGAGAAGACCTGCTCCTGCACAGGCTCTCCCACTGATCTCCCCGTACCCTTATACGGTCCAACAGTAAACGCTGACTCTCATGAAGCGATAGAGGATCGAAGGCTGCCGATATCCTCATGCACGTCTAGATGAAAGATGACTTCGTCTGCACACCTCGTTGTTTGATCAGTCTCGTGAGATAGGTTCGTTGCAGACCGAGTAACTCGGCTGCCTTCGTTTGGTTCCATTCTGCTCGGCGCAGCGCTTCTTCGAGGATCTTCCGGCTGTAGGCCTCCATCACGGCATGGTAGTTCAGGCTAGATTCCTCCGATACCTCGGTCTCAAACGGCAACTTTCGCTGAACCTTAATGCCGAGATGTTCGGGTTTGATGCTGTCCTCAGCACACAGTACGGTGGCCCGAGACAACACATTTTCCAGCTCGCGCACGTTTCCAGGCCAATGGTACTCACGGATTAAAGCCAGTGCATCGTGACTCACCCTGAAAGATCGACGCCTCATTGCAGCACTCTGTCGCCGGATAAAATGGTCCACCAATGCAGGGATATCCTCTCCCCGCTTCCGTAATGGCGGAAGAGTCAAAGAGATCACGTTGAGGCGATAGTAGAGATCCTCCCGGAACACACCCTGCTCAATCGCGTCTTTGAGATCTTTGTTCGTCGCCGCCACAAAGCGCACGTCGGTGCGAATCGGTCGATTGCCGCCGACACGATAGAACTCCTGATCCTGTAACACGCGGAGGAGACGCGTCTGGAGCCCAGCCGGCATATCACCGATCTCATCGAGAAACACCGTACCGCCCGCCGCTGCTTCAATCTTCCCAGGCTCTCGCGTCACAGCTCCCGTGTAGGCACCCTTTTCATGGCCGAATAACTCGTTTTCGAGTAAGCTCTCCGGCAATGCCGCGCAGTTCACAACCACGAAGGGCCTCCCGGCGCGTGGACTCCAGCGGTGCAGTGCGCGAGCCATCACCTCTTTGCCGGTCCCTGTTTCACCCAGCAACAGAACTGTGGCTGAGGAGGCGGCCGCTCGCCGTGCTGTCTCAAGGAGCTGTTCCATCCGTTGGCTTGGCCCCACAATACACTCATACCGTCCTTGCACTTCCGCTTGCAGAAGACCGATCTGCCTCGTAATGGCCACCTGCCCCATCGCCTTTTCAATCACAATAGAGAGGTGGTCGGGCTCGAACGGCTTCGTGAGGAAATCGCACGCACCCAGTCGTATCGCCTCCACCGCTCGATCGATCGTTCCGAACGCCGTAATGGCGATCACTTCCGGAAGCGTCTGTGTCGTACCATTCGACCGTTTTTCGGCAAGGCGTTTGAGAATGTCGAGCCCACTGAGATCGGGCAGTTCGATGTCGAGCAGCATCAGATCAGGCTGGTCCTCGACCACCATTCTCAGCGCCTGTTCGCCGTCCTCAGCCGTGAGCACATCATGCCCCATCCACGTCATGCGCTTGGTGAGCGATGTCAGGATATCGGGGTCGTCGTCGACGATGAGAACGCGTGCCTGCATGAACACCCCTGGATACAGATTCGTGCGGACCTATTGTAGTGGAAGACCGGCCCTAGGGGAAGGTGTCGTAGCTGCTTGTTTCAGATCGGTATCGATGCCGGCACGTGCCACCACGTGCCATATGGCGAGGGTGACGGTTCGGGCAGATTCTCGAATTCACTCAGGCTCATAATTCAGATTCGGCGAGAGCCAGCGCTCAACCGTGCGGAGATCCATTCCCTTCCGACGGGCATAGTCTTCGACTTGATCTTTGCCGACCTTGCCAACGGCAAAGTACTTGGCGTCCGGATGGGCAAAATAGAACCCGCTTACAGCCGCAGCCGGCCACATCGCGAAGCTTTCAGTCAAGGTGATACCGGTATTCTTTTCCACTTGCAACAGATCGAACAGTAGCCGTTTCTCCGTATGGTCGGGACAAGCCGGATACCCGCGCCGGACGGATTCCACGGTATCGCTCGCGGATGAGATCCTCATTCGTCAATCGTTCATCCTCTCCGAAGCCCCACTCTTTCCTGACACGCGCATGGAGAAATTCGGCAAACGCCTCGGCCAGCCGATCGGCAAGAGCTTTGGCCATGATGGAGTTGTAGTCATCATGGTCCCTATCATACATTCTGCAGAGGTCATCGAGTCCGATACCGGCCGTAACCGCAAAGGCTCCGATGTGATCCGGGCAATCTGATTCCTTCGGCGCGACATAATCGGCCAATGAGAGATTGGGCTGGCCCGTTGGCTTTTCCGATTGCTGCCGCAGATGATGGATTGTTGTGAGAACCGTCTTCCGAGACATATCTTGATACAGCTCGATATCATCCCCGAGACTGGCGGCAGGGAACAACCCATAGACAGCCTTGGCCTTGAGCTGTCTCTGTTGGACAATCTCGTTCAGGAGACGTCGCGCATCGTCATACACCTCCTTCGCCTTTGGACCAACGGTTGGATCATCAAAGATCGTCGGGTAGCGCCCTCTCAACTCCCACGTATGGAAGAACGGCGACCAGTCGATATAGGGAATCAGCTCGACCAGTGATTGATCGGGAATCGTCTGAATGCCCAACCTGGCCGGCGAAGGAATATCGGTCTTCGCCCAGTCTGATAGAAGACGATTCGCGCGTGCTTGGGCGAACGAGAGGAGGGGCTTGGCGCCTCGCTCGTGGTGCGACAATCGCACCCGCTCGTAATCGTCGCTCACCTTCTTCACGAAGCCTTGTCGCTGCGTTTGGCTCACTAGACTCCCCACGACGCCCACTGCGCGTGAGGCATCTAGCACATGGACAACACCGCGTGCATAGGACGGAGCGATCTTGACCGCCGTATGGGCCTTACTCGTAGTCGCCCCGCCGATCAGGAGCGGCACATCGAACCCTTCGCGCGTCATTTCTTTGGCCACGTGGACCATCTCGTCCAATGATGGAGTAATAAGTCCGCTCAGGCCGATGATGTCGGCTTTGTTCTCTCTGGCGGCAGCTAAGATTTTCTCACATGGCACCATGACACCGAGATCGATCACTTCGTAGTTGTTGCAACCGAGCACGACCCCGACGATGTTTTTCCCGATATCATGCACATCGCCTTTCACAGTCGCGAGCAAGATCCTCCCTTGTGACTGGAAATTGCCGGTTCGCTTTTTCTCTTCTTCCATGAAGGGCATGAGATAGGCGACAGCTTTCTTCATTACACGAGCGCTCTTCACAACTTGCGGCAAGAACATCTTGCCTGATCCGAACAAGTCGCCGACGATATTCATGCCTGCCATCAGCGGCCCTTCGATCACCTCCAACGGCATGGGGTATTTCTGACGGGCCTCTTCCGTATCGACGTCGATGTAGTCGGTAATGCCTTTCACGAGCGCGTGGGACAACCGCTCCTCAACGGTGCCCTTGCGCCACTCGTCATCTTTGGCAACCACCTTCCCTTTCGCCTTGACCGTCTCCGCAAACGTCACCAAGCGTTCTGTCGCTTCTGGCCGACGATTGAGCAACACGTCTTCGACAAGTTCGAGTAGGTCTTTGGGAATTTCTTCATACACGGCGAGCTGCCCTGCATTCACAATGCCCATATCAAGCCCAGCCTGAATAGCGTGGTACAAGAAGGCCGCATGCATCGCCTCACGAACGCGGTTGTTGCCACGGAAGGAAAACGAGATGTTACTGATCCCTCCGCTGACCTTCACACCAGGCAGGTTTTGCTTGATCCAGCGCGTCGCTTCGATAAAATTCACCGCGTAGTTGTTGTGCTCTTCAATCCCCGTCGCAACGGTCAAAATGTTGGGGTCAAAAATAATATCTTGCGGGGGAAAACCGACCTGCTCCGTAAGGATTTTGTAAGACCGGGCACAGATCTCCTTCTTCCGCTCCAGGGTGTCCGCCTGGCCTTTCTCGTCGAAGGCCATGACGACGACCGCCGCACCATAGCGACGGACGAGTGTCGCCTGGTCGATGAATTTCTGGGCACCTTCCTTGAGACTAATACTGTTGACGATCGCCTTACCTTGTATATTCTTCAGCCCGGTTTCCAACACCTCCCACTTGGAGCTGTCGACCATGATGGGGACTTTGCAGATATCCGGCTCTGAGGCAACGAGCCGAAGAAACTTCTCCATCGCGGCATTGGAATCGAGCATGCCCTCATCCATATTGATATCGATGACCTGTGCACCGCCCTCGACTTGTTGGCGCGCTACCGACAGGGCCGCCTCATAGTCACCGGCCAGAATCAGCTTGGCGAACGCGGGTGAGCCAGTCACGTTTGTTCGTTCACCGATATTGACGAAGTTCGATTCAGGTCTGATGGTGACGGCTTCGAGCCCACTCAATCGCGTGTATGGGTCGATCTTCGAGAGCGCATGCGGCTTTACTCCTCGCACAGCTTCGGCGATGCGTCTGATATGGGCTGGTGTCGTACCACAACAACCTCCGACGATATTCAGCCATCCATTTTCTGCCCACGTACGCAGCTGAGGCGCCAAGGTTTCCGGAGTCTCAGGAAATCCAGTCGGTAATAACGGATTCGGGAGGCCGGCATTGGGGTGAGCGCTGATATGGATTGGCGCGATGTGCGACAATTCTTCGATCAGAGGACGCATTTCCTTCGGACCCAGCGCACAATTCATCCCCACGCTGAGCAACGGCACATGAGAGATGGAATTCCAGAAAGCTTCAACGGTCTGCCCGGTGACACCGCGATTGCTCCCGGCTTGGATGAATGTCTACCGATGCCATGATCGGCACCTGTCGCACACCTGACGCGAATGCCTGTTGAATGGCAAAGAACGCAGCCTTCGCGTTCAGCGTGTCGAAGATGGTCTCTACTAGGAGCAAATCGGCACCGCCATCGAGCAAGCCTCGAACTTGCTCTTCATACGCATTGACCAGCACCTCATACGTCGTTCCACGCGCTGCTGGGCTGTTGACATCAGTAGAAATCGACGAGGTCTTCGTCGTCGGACCGACTTGCCCCGGCTACGAAACAAACGCCGTCCCGGCTGTCCTCGTTGCACCGCCTCCACCGCCCGCTTGGCACACTCCGCACCGGCTTTGGACAGTTCATACCCCAGCTTGTCCATCCCATAATCGGCCAGCGAGATCGCTTGCGAATTGAACGTATTGGTCTCGACGATGTCCGCCCCAGCTTCCAGGTACTGCCGGTGAATTTCTTCAATGATTGTAGGCTGGGTAAGATTAAGAAGGTCGTTATGACCTTTCAGATCTTTCTTCCAGTCTTTGAATCGTTCGCCCCGAAACGCAGCCTCATCCAATTTGCGTTGCTGGATCATCGTCCCCATCGCGCCGTCCAGGATAAGAATACGCTTCTGCAAGAGCGCCTGAATGGCCATTTCATCATCTATCGACATGATCACCTTTTGAGAGAATTTGAGTTGGTCGCACTCCGTTCGCGATCATACTGGAAGGACTTCATGGCGAGCAAGCTGGCTGCCCTTTCTTGACAGGTATTCGATGCCCTGGCTACGATCCCATGTGATGTCGTATTCATCAGCCTTACGAATCACGACTCTCATGCTTTTTCTCGGTGCGACAGGTCTCCCGGCAAACACCTTGCCGGCCCTTGCTGGCCCGTACTTCGAGGACGGGTTTCTCGGCCTCACCCAGAAAGAATTGCACGACAAACTCGGCATACCGCAGGCCGTGCGGGATCGGAAATCCGCGCTGCGCGTCTTCACCTATTATCCGATTACCGATTGGTCCAAGTATTTCAGTAAGTTGGTGTCGCCTGAAAATGGGGAAGATGTGTATACCTTCACACGCGAGGGTATTGATGTCCGGTATTCATTCAGCTACGCCGTCGACCCGAACGATGAGAATGAGGATCGCCCCGCTGATCGTTCGACTGGTGGACATTGAGTTTTCACAAGCTGTACCGTTCAGCCGCATCCCGGTTTTAGTTCCCGAGTTTCGCCCTTCAACGGATTCCAGATCCCCCGCCTTTCGATCCAATCTCTGGCTGCTGCTGTTTAAAGGCACTCCTTCATCAGCGGCTCGCTTCATCGTCAGGGAGAACGGCAAGGACCAGCTTGAGTGGACCCTCTGCTTCCAATTGTTCTCGATGCAGGGGCTTCCTACTCACCTTACACCCAGTGCGTCGATCGACCGCATGGAAATCAGCACTCAGAGCCTGCAATTAGTGACGCGTCGCCAACGGCACACCCATGAACCGATTTTCAATCCCTACGCGTACCACGTCGAGCAAGAAACGGTTCCCGCTCAACCACTACCCAAACCAATCCCGGTTCCCCAATACGAGGAATAGTCATCAGAGAGTGTCTGAGAGAGACTTACTGCGGCGAGGGCTGAAGTCGATCTTGTTGAGCTTGACCGGAAGCAAGGGCCTTTTTCTTCAATATATCCATTGGCCCACCATCGCTTGTATACATAAGGACAGGCGTCCCGATTCCAAGCACAATCAGCAACCCCAGGGCCAGCAACCGAATCATGGGACTTTTTTTGCTGACATATATGACGAGCAGCAGAACGATCGCCGCGACACCTGCGTAGTTTAGAATCGGTGCTTCGCTTGAGCTCAAATTCTTCAACTTGCTCAAAAACGTCGGCACTTCCCACCCAAAAAAGGACTTCACTCCTTCCTGTGGCTTCTGTTGCGCTGTTTGGATCTTGGAGCGCGTTTTTTCTCCCGATCCCGCTTGTTCATGAGTCTTCACTTTCGCCAGATACTTGTCTGGAATCGTCTCCGGCGAATCGGTAAACACCGGGTTCCCCTGGTCATCAATATAGGAGTAGATGGTCGTAGCCAGAACTTCGGCGCCGTCCCATTGCCAAACACAATACAAAAACAAATCAGTAGAATCTGGTATCGCATCTTGCGGCGCCATTCATCATTGTGTGTGGATAAGATCGAAACCTGCTGGAATAAGTATAGCCTGCGCTCATATCGCTTTGATTTAATTGACTATTAGCGGTGCTTCCTTGACTCGCATACAACTCGCTTGTTAGCATCCACACTTCATCTTTTATGAATACGGAATCGCAACCTCTTCCCTTC
This sequence comes from Nitrospira sp., assembly GCA_012032965.1. GTDB lineage: Bacteria > Nitrospirota > Nitrospiria > Nitrospirales > Nitrospiraceae > Nitrospira_D. The sequence goes on along the minus strand of JAAUPT010000024.1, from coordinate 1,306 downwards.
GATCCCAACGCTGAAGAACCGTCGTTCATTCGCCGCCGCCCCGTGCGAATCATCATTATACTGGGCTCGCACTCTTTCTTCTCATGGCGGTGATCTGGCCGATGATCGTTCAGCTTGGCGACCCGAACTTCGAGAAGCATATCGAACAACATCGTGTCATGGTTGGGATGAGTAAAGAACAAGTCCTGCAATCGTGGGGTGGGCCTCAGACGATCAATACGACTTTCACGAAAGACGGCATTCGTCAGGAAGAATGGATTTTCGAAGATTGGGAGAGTTCAGCGATCGTCCGTCATCGCTATCTCTATTTTGAAGAAGGGATCCTTGCTGGAGGATGGTACGAGGGAACGCGAGAACGTCATTTCCGCGACTTACCCGCAGAGAAACCCCACCCACGAATTCAACCGTAAATCAGTCGTTTGACGAAGTGTGATTGCCTGGTTGCCCGTCCGTTACATGAACATTCAGGCTAAGGCTTTGCGGATGGAGAGCCGAAGCCGGCTGAGCAACACTTCTGCATGAGCCTGGTCTCACTCATCCATTCAAGAGTCAGCTGCGGTTGCCCCCCACCAATTGCACTTTGCTGTCCATCTCTTTACACTCGAACTCGGGCTACGGCGTTTCGGTAATTCGCGCGCGCCGTTCCTGACCTGGGCCGCCGGAAATCGTGAGCACGCGTTTCCATTCGCGAATTTGGTAGATGGCCCATGCGTTCGGCTGTCCTTTAAAGAAGGCCGTAGGGTCCTCCCCGCTCGCATTGAGGAAGATGGGTTCCGTAAATCCTTCTTCTAAGACATAGTCGAGCAAGGATTCCGTCGTAAAACCGGTTCCTCGGAGCGTCACCTCGGCTAGGATGGTGAGGATTTCGTCAGGGTTCTGAATTGTTAGTGGATTCATCGCCTGTTCGTGTGTCGTGTGAATTCTAACGATGCACCACTAGAAAAGGCAAGCTATTGTGGCAACGCGCATGAAAAAATCCACGTTCCTTGAATCCCTCCTTGTCATCATGGACAGGAAACATCACTGGGCGTGGGAATATTTTTCCTCAGGCCGTATCACTAAGGCTCAGCTCAAGGCTCACTTTCAACATGAGTACGCCGTGTATGTTCGAGACTTTCCTGTCTTCTTAGCACGGATTCTAGGGGAAAGCCCTCCTGTTTCAGTCCGCCGTATGCTGGCTGAGAACATCTACGAGGAAGAAACCGGTGGACTCTCACTGGGACAGTCCCACCCCGAGCTCTTCTTGACGATGATGGAAGGATTGGGGTTCAGCCGCAACGATTTCGAGCATGACCGTCTCGTACCA
>JAAUPT010000290.1 GCA_012032965.1 Nitrospira sp. | reverse complement strand
CGATCCGACCCATGCGACGTACTATCATTACGTCGTGGAGCGGACTGGAATCCTTGTGGGCCTGGTGACGACGAAGGAACTTCTGGCAGCGTCCCCAAACAGGCTCACCGCCACGATCATGAACGAGCAAATCGCAACCGTGGCTGCCGAGGCGACCGAGGACGAATTACTTCAAACCCCGCATTGGCGGCTGTACCATACCTTGCCGGTTGTCGATCGCCAAGGTCACTTTCTTGGTGCGCTCCGCTACAGGACCTTGCGCCGCATTGAAGCGCAATCTGAGGCAAAACCGACGACGGGGCCTCTGCCACAAGCCTTGTTGCAGATGTGGGAAGGCTACGCCTTGATCGGTCTCCATATTATGACCGATCTCGCCCAGGCGATCGAAACGGGCGTCTCGGAACAGATCCCGACGCTCCCGAAGGAGGGCAAGGAAACCGATGTCACTTCACCGGAAACTCCATGAAACGTTTATCATCGACCATCCCGCGGAAGCCGGACAGCTGCTGGAGTCCTTCGCGATCATTGAGATCGTCCGCCTGATCGAATCGGTTCCACCGAAATCCATCGCCGTTCTCCTGTCATCCATGAATCCCGCCGTCGCCGGTGAAACACTGGGAGCGCTGCCCGATGAGCTGGGGATTCTGGTGGTGCGCGAAACATCCCCAGGGGACGCGGCGGGGCTGCTGGCGCGATTGGAACGGGACCGACGGAAGGCGATCCTCCGGCGTCTTGCCCGCCCGCTCGCCAAGGAGATTCGCCTGTTCATGGAGTACCCAGCCGAATCGGTCGGTAGCCTGATGGATGCGAGAGTATTCGCGCTACCCGAGGACCTCACGGTCGAAGAGGCCGTCACGCAGGTACGGGTCCGGGCACCCAAAGATCTCCATGACATCTACGTGATCGACCGCCGCCGATACCTCGTCGGCATGTTCTCGGTTCGGGACCTACTGCTGCTCAATCCGTCGGATCGCTTGCAGTCCGTCATGCGGCGTGACGTGCCGACCATTCATCCCATGGAGAATCGCGAGGAAATCGTCGCGCTCTTCGCCGGCCGGCGGTTGGTGACTATTCCCGTCGTGGATCTCGACGGACGACTGCTGGGTGTGATCAAGAACGAGGATATCGTCAAAGCGAGCCAAGAAGACGCCACCGCGGACCTTCAGACGATGGTTGGCGCCAGCAAAGATGAGCGAGCCCTCTCCTCCATGTGGTTCTCCGTGCGGAAACGGCTGGGTTGGCTGCAGGTCAATCTGGTCACGGCCTTTCTGGCCGCGACCCGTTGTCGGCATGTTCGAAAGCGTCATCGCGCAATTCACGGCCTTAGCCGTCTTGCTGCCGGTCGTGGCCGGCCAGTCCGGGAATACCGGCGCGCAGTCGCTGGCGGTCGTCATGCGCGGACTTGCCCTCCGCGACATCAGGCCGGCCCAATGGTTCCGGGTCGCCACCAAAGAAAGCGGGGTGGCGCTGTTCAACGGTCTCGCAGTCGCCGCGACCACCTGCACCGCGGTCTACTGGTGGAGCAGTTCTGCAGGTCTGACGATGGTGATCGGCATCTCGATGGTGACGTCGATGTGCATCGCGGGACTGGCCGGCGCCGTCATTCCCATCATTCTCAAATCGCTGAATCAGGACCCGGCCCAGTCATCCTCGATCATTTTAACGACGGTGACCGACGTCGTCGGGTTCTTCAGTTTCCTCGGACTGGCGACCGTCTTCGCCCATCTCCTTGTGTGACGACTGCGCGAAAAGCAACTGGGAGCATGCCGTAAGACTCCTTCGCTTCCATCTGGTTGGATACATCAAACACCGCGGCAGGTAGAGACGAGGGACACTCACAGGCTCTGCAATCATACACCTAGTAATCGAACAGGATCGTAGTCAACAAGATGTGTTGCATCTGATCAGGCCGTGGAGTGTCCTTTCTGCTGAGATACTGATTCATATACCCAATTTCTACCACCGTCGTTCGGCTGACTCTGTATGAAAACCCGACGATCGCCCTGTTTTGGTCAAAACCTTCCCGAATGGATGTGGCATCAGCATGGGCCAGATTGACGAAAATTTCGTCGGCGAGGATCAGGTTGACCCCTGGAGCAATACAGGGGAGAGGAATCGAAACTTTCAGGAGTTGACGATACCGGTAGCCGACATCCTCGGTATCCGGAATGTCGAAAAATCGTTGCTCAAAGCGACTCCGACTCACGAAGGTTCCGAATGAAAATTCGTCGCTCCACAGCCATTGCTGCCAGCTGCGGTACTCATTGAAATCATCCTTGAGGGCGAATGGACGGCTTGTGGGAACCCAATCACCACCCAGCCAGACGCTGTTGCGTTCATTCAAGGCATAGCCCAGAGCAGGGCGAATGATACCTTGCGAAAATCTGGAGGAATCGTTTCCAAAACGTCCCTGCGCCTCCATCGAATACCGGAAGCGGTTCCATCTTGGATCAATCCCCGCAAACGATCCTGTGGCAAACGCCACTCCCCAAGTTTGAAAATCTTCCTCGATCTCTCGCGCTTCGACGGGTTCTGGCCCTCCCCACAGATGTGCCGTGAGGAGGGTGGCGAAGACGGCTGTCCTGAGGATTCCTATTCTACCAAGCGGCACCCTCGATCCCCTGCCAACCAGTGACGGCTGCATAGAGCCACCATTCTCCTGAGTGGTTCCGTTCTAATCAGTATCGTGTCGATCTGTTCTTCTGTGATTGTGCGGTAGTGAATGAGCAGCCCTTGGGGAGGAATGTCCTACTGATGCGGCGTTCGCCGCATTGTAGCAGGCAATAGGACTGGGAAAGTGCCACGCTTAACCGATGACTACGCATCTACTTTTGCAATTTACCGGCGGCGTCCTTGACCTTGGACTGTAAGGACTCCCAGGCAGACTCAACTCCGCCCTTCAGCGAATTCCAGGCCTCCTCACTCGCGTTTGTGACTTCTGCCAACTTTGCCTGGCCGGCGGCGACTTTGGATTCCAAATTCTTGACCTGCTGATCGAGGTGCAGCTGGGCATCCGCCGAGGCCCCCGACGCCTTGGCTTTCAGTTTATCCACATCAGCTTTCCACTCGTCTAATTGAGCCTGTATCTTCTGCTGATAAAGTGCTTTGTCGCTCATATGACCCTCTCTATATTTGCTGAAGTCGTTCCCTTCATGACCAGCCAAAGAAGCGAGCCCGTTTTGCAGTCGATCAAAAGAGCACGGGACGTCTCCGGTGCGGAGACATCCCGTGCTGGTTCCAGAATCGGATCTGCCCTACTTGGTGACCCGTATTTCCACCCGACGGTTCTTGGCTCGGCCTGCCTCCGTATTGTTGGAAGCCACGGGTTTTGTCTCCGCAAACCCGACGGTGGTGGCACCGCTCAGCCCGCCTTCCTCCAAGGCCGTTGCTGCATTGGCAGCCCTGGCCTCGGAAAGCTCCTGGTTTGTGGGGAACTTGTTCTTCAGCGCTCCGCGGATGGGATGGTTATCAGTGTGCCCCGCTACCGCAACCTGGTAGCCGGGATAGTCCTTCAGGATTTCTCCCACTCGTTTCAAGACAGCCATGCCGTCAGATTGGACCTGGTCTTCGCCTGATCCAAACAAGTAGCCGGAGGCCAGTTGAATCAAGAGTCGTTCATTGTTGAGATGGATCGCGATGTTGCCCTTGTTGATTTGCGGCCGTAGCGCGCGGATCAAGCCTCGTTTCTGCCTCTTTCAGTTTCGCCTATTTCGGCGGACAGGTCGCCGCGAAGACCGGCA
>JAAUPT010000289.1 GCA_012032965.1 Nitrospira sp. | reverse complement strand
GACCATATTGACTACACGCGACTCTCCAAATCCTGTGCGACCTGTGCGAAATGCAACTCCGTGTGCCCCGTGTACGACGTCTTTCAATCGGAAGACATGAGCGCACGTGGCTGGTTCGAGATTGTCACAGCTAAAGACTATAGCTATCTCAATTCCAAGCGAGTGGTCGAATCCTGCCTGAACTGCAAGTCATGCCGCACCATCTGTCCGGCAGGAGTGGACGTATCTGATCTGATTCTTCAGAAGCGAGCCGAACATCCGAACAGGTTGGCGGGGTGGATCTTCAAGCGCCAGGCTTATGGAACCGCTTTTGAATCGTTCTTACGGTATCTTGGGAGCACGCAACATATCTGGGACCGGCCATTCTTACGGAAGGTGCTGGAGCGTATCACTGGCCCGCTCATGAAGACGCTGGCTCCAACGGCGCGTCTGCCCCATGATCTTGTGCTGCCCAAATTAGCCCAACAACAGCTCCGCGAACGGTATGTGCATTTGATTCCTAGTGGAGCGGATACCCCGCCGACCAGGACGGTGGCCTATTTCCATGGATGCGCCGCCAACTATTTTGATGATGGGGTAGGGGATGCCGTGATTGAGGTATTGAAAAAGCATGGGGTGGAACCGGCCTTGCCCCAGCAGCGCTGTTCGGGAACGCCGATTCAAACCTATGGCCATGTTGACTTGGCACGTGAGGGAGCGCGGTTTAATCTCCGATCGTTGGCTCCCTACGAAACCATCGTCACCGGCTGTGCCTCGTGCACATTGATGCTGAAAGACTATCCCACGCTTCTCCAAGAAGGAGCAGAACGGCAGCAGGCCGACGCATTAGCCAAGAAAGTGGTCCATATATCGGAATTCGTCGCTCGCTCAGCCGCGCGTCCTCCTATGGCCACGGCCCACGGGATGACCAAACGCGTGACCTACCATTCGTCCTGCCATCTCAGGGCTGCAGGTGTGACCAAGGAGCCACGACAAGTCCTCTCGTCCATGCCTGGGGTTAATTTTCTCGAGATGCAGGATGCCGACCGCTGCGCCGGAGGCGCAGGCACCTACGTTATCAAGGACTACGACACCTCGCAGAAGATCTTCGATCGAAAAGCCCGCGCCATCACGCAAACCGGTGCGAATGTGGTTGCCACCAGTTGCCCGGCCTGTATGATTCAGCTCAAGAATGGATTGCGTGATTCCGTCCAAGTCAAACACGTCGCGCAACTTCTTCAAGACGCCTATCAAGCAGCCGAACGGGAGAATAGCTGAGTCTGTCTTGCCGATGGTGTATAGTGCACACCGCTCTCACCGCGAAATCGGCGTCGGTGAATGACTTGTTGAGGATGCAATGGTATCGGTGCAGATATTCGGTCAAATGTTGCGCGCAGCCGTCGATGAGAGCGAGCTCGAAGTCCCTGTGACAGGTCAGGCTACTGTGAAGCAACTGATCGAAGCGAACCAGGCGCAGCTGGGGGGCTTGCTCCCGTACATCAAGAGCCGCGAAGCGCTCATCACGATCAACAAGAAAATCGGCTCGGAGGATTCGTTCGTCAAAGACGGTGACATGGTGAAGTTTTCGTTCCAATCTCGTACGTCGTACGACGGGACCAGGGATATTCCCACCTGAAGATTTTCCACGCAGCAAACGGTTTCCTATTCAGCTGTCAGGTGCGCGTCGCAGCTGATGACCCAGGGATCAGCGCTGCTTCCCTATGAAAGAGGCGTGCTTTCTTGTCCTGAAACCGAGTAAGCTCCCGCGACCTCACTATCACGATGCACGACTCGTCAGGCCGGACTTTCTTTCCATTGTATGCGCAAGTTCTTGTCGCCGTGCTCTTCGGTGCGACGCTCGGCGTCTTGTTTGGCCAAGAGCCCTATCTAGCAGGGCTACGCAACGAGCAGCTTGGTCAGCTCGGTCAGTGGGTGGTCTGGGTGCTCAAGACGCTCGCGGTTCCGCTCATCTTCGTGGCGATCCTCGATTCGTTGCTCCGAGCCTCAATTCCATTGCATCAGGGAGTGAAGCTGCTTGCGATCTGTCTGATCAATGTCTCCATGGCCATGCTGATCGGTCTCGCCATCATGAATGTCTGGCAGCCGGGGAAAGCGTGGCAGGGCCATGTGGAAGAGCTGCTTCATGTCGTGCCAGGAACGAATCTCACGCCGACGTTCACCCCATCGGACCATCCACTCCAAGACTTGCTCGCCTATATTCCCCGTACACTCGCCGATCCATTCGCCGGCCATAACATCATCGGTGTCGTCCTCTTCGCGCTCGGGCTCGGGCTGGTATTGCGGTGGACACGGAGTAAGAGCGGCCTTCCGCACGTCGTCATCGATCGCGTGGCTTGGGCTATTGAGCGTGCCTATGGTTGGCTGGTGACCATTCTCTGGTGGGTTATCCTGGTCGTGCCGTTCGCCGTGCTCGGGGTCGTCGCCAGTGTCGTCGGCAGATCAGGGATCGGAGTCTTCTCCGTGCTCTGGATCTTCCTCGCCGCCATGCTCCTCGGCCTGGCGGTGCATGCGTTGTTCTACTATCCACTCGTCGCCTGGGTGGTCGGGAAGAAACCGCCGACGATCTATATCGGGCAAGGGGCAGATGCCATCATGACGGCGGTGTCGTGCAACAGTAGTTTGGCTACCGTGCCGATTACGCTTCGTTGTCTCGATCGCATGCGGTCTCGCCACAGTCGGCTCGGCTTGCCGCCTGTATCGGGACCAATCTGAATAACGACGGCATCACGCTCTACGAAGCGATGGCTGCGCTGTTCCTCGCCCACGCGCTCGGCTACGACCTGCCGATGTCGAAGCAAATTGTGATCATCGTGGCCTCCATTATTGCCGGCGCGCGTGGCTGGCATTCCCGAAGCAGGTATGATCGTATTGCCGCTCGTGCTCGCAGCCGCCGGTCTACCGGACCAGGTCATCCTCGCGGCCATTCCCTTGATCATGACCGTGGACTGGATCATCGCCCGCGCCCGCTCCGGTGTGAACGTCATGAGCGACATGCTCGTTGCCATCCTGCTGGACACCGGACACTCGAAACCCGAAGTAGTCCCTATCGTCGAACAACATCAGTAAATTGATCCCCAGTAAGGCAAGCTGAGTCGGGTAGCAAAATTGGCGGTAACACCGCTCGCTTTGCAGCAACTTAGAGCTTCAGCATTTCTCTGAATCAGTACAAGCTGGAAATTGACCGATCAGTAGCCGAGCTTATCATGTAACCAGGTCAGTAGTTCGTGCGTCACCTGTTCCGGTTTATCTTCATGGACGAAATGTCCAGCGTCCGCTATCGTGACGACCGTCAGATCGTCCACAAACTCACTTAGCCCATGGAGGTTCTGGGCCACAAGCGCCTGATCTTGAAGTCCCCAGATCACGAGCGAGGGAATACCGATCTTGGGATACCCCAGTCTGTGCTGACGAATACCGCCTCCACCTCGGAGCGCGGCTCGATAGTAATTCACCATAGCGGTTAGCGCGCCAGGTTCGCAGGCCAGCTTCCGGTACAGCTCCACGACATCGCTCGGCATCTGCTCGCGATCAAGCGCCATGCGCTCAAAGATCTGCCCGATGATATAACCATGACCGGCCGATAAGGCTTTCTCCGGAAGCCATGGAATCTGGAAGAAGCCCATGTACCAGGAGCGGTGTAATTGCCGCCAGCATCGAACCTCACGCTCAAAACAGGCTGGGTGGGGGGCGTTCATGATCACGAGAGCTTCAACGCGGTTAGGATGCCGCATCGCATAGTACCAGGAGATGATTCCAC